>JAYUGZ010000535.1:0-3986 GCA_043767465.1 Cyanobacteriota bacterium | reverse complement strand
ACACCCAGCCATTAAAGACATCCCACAGCAGCAGTCGGCGGCGAATGAAGTGAATCATAGCTGTGTCGGGAACTAACTCCCCTGTTTTGACATAAGGCATTGCCAACTTGCCCAAAGCTGTTTCAGAAGCGATCGCCTCCCGCAGAATATCTCCCAAAGCTAGCAAAGGAATGCTCAAATTGTTGCACAGTAGCTGTGCCTGAGTTCCCTTTCCCGCTCCTGGCCCTCCCAGAATCACCAATCTCACTGTGCTTTGCTCCTAGCGCTGCGACACTCAAAGTTTACCTGTTATTGAGATCGATCGGGCAAAATAGCTGCGATCGTCACTGCCGCTAGCTTTTGACAAATTGTATATCTAGCGTGCGATCCGATGTGCGATCGGCCAAGTACACTATATATTGTTAAGCAGGCTCCATCCCTGCCAAGGTCGGAGCCACACTCAAGACTCAGTTACTAATTAAATATTGCCCTATGGTTGCTCAGTTACAAAGCCCTAAACTCAATTTAACTCACAGCTTGCCCTACACAGTTCAAGGGCTGGTGCAAGTTTTTACAGCCCCGCACCGCTGCTTTTTTACCAGTGTCATGGCTCAGGCGCTCCGAATTGCAGGACAGGGGAATCCGGTGTTAGCAGTGCAGTTCCTCAAAGGGGGAATCAATCAAGGGCATCAGCATCCGGTGCGGCTGGGGCAGAATTTAGATTGGGTGCGGTGCGATTTGCCCCGCTGTATTGACAAGGCGGATTTAGATGAATTGGAAATAAGGTCGATCGCACAATTGTGGCAGTATGTTCAAAATGTAGTGCGCGAAGGCCGTTACGCCTTAGTTATTCTCGACGAGTTGAGTTTAGCGGTGAATTTAGGTTTGATTCCCGAAACCGAAGTGCTGGCATTGATTCACAACAAGCCTCACAATTTGGATATTATTTTGACTGGGCCTTCAATGCCACCAGCCTTTTTGGATATTGCTGACCAAGTTACGGAAATTCGCCGCAGTCAAGGACAATAACTTTAGTTGCGATCGTCCGCGCGGGCGATCGCAATTTTTATGTAAATTTTTATCTAAAAAAAAGTTGCGACCGCTGAGTTCACGCGATCGCACGCCGATCGATTTAGCAGCGAAATTACGCTGGAACTACGGGATCGAACACAACACTCAAGCGGTCAGTCGGAACCATCCGTTTGAGAATTTTCAAGTGACCGTCTGCATCAGACCAACTGCGAAACTGACCCACAATCACCTTTTCTAAATTCGGAAGCGATCGAACTATAGTCCACGGCTTGAGACGTTTTTCTTGCAACATAGTAGATATATATCCTTGGTAAATTGCAGCCAAAGCCCGTCCTGATACTTTTTTACGGATCAGGACTGGTTTGTAGCTTTGTAAACTTCCCCTTCTCTCAAAACATATCACAAAAAAAATGGTTTGGGATTAGATCTGATTTTCTGTTATTTTTCTAGCTAATTTCTACAGAACATATCGCCAAACTGTACTCAGTAGCTACCTAGATCGAGCACCTGTAGGTAAGTCCAGGGAAGAAACGAAGGCGGCGATAGAATTTGATGCTTTTGCCCAATTGATTAAAATATGCAATTCCCATGCGGGACAGCTTCTTGAAAAATAAATTAAAAATTTGTTAACTCTTTAAATAATTACCACCTTTGCCATTATTTCCCAATTCTTCCCCTTAGCGCCTTCTTCCATTCCTGGCTTTCTTCCCTCGCACCTCAAAATCCATCCCTTAAATCCGTTAAATCCGCTAAATCCGTTATAAAATCCGTTGCCGAACTTCCTACAAATCTCGGCGCGACAGCAGAAACCAGATCCCACCCAAACCCAAAACACCGCACAAAACCCCACCTTCCCACCCAAAAACAGTCCCTCCCGGCAAATGTCCAGGCATTGCCTTAGAAGTAAAATTTAGTTCAGAATAGTATACCCACTGACCGTTAACTCGCCAGCCGAGTCGATCGCCAAACTTCTCCCAAACAGTAGCATCATAAACACCAGCCTTTCCCCCCGACTTTACCCACAAACCCTTTTGCACCGAAAAACCGAACCTGCGGTGACTGTGCCGCACCCAAAGTTGGTCAATAGTCTGCAAATCCTGAGCGGGAAACTTCCTAATATCTTCCTCGCTCAAATAACCCCTTGAAACTTGCTGCATCACCTCCAGCATTTTCACAGAAGTTTCCTCATCAGCACCCCGCCAATTTTTAGCAGCCAGCAGCCTTTCCAAATGAGAATAATCAATCCCTTTTTCCGACTCTAAATTTACAGAAACTAGCGTCTCCTGACTCACTGGTTGAGTGGGCATAGAAGGACTAAGAACAGTTGCCTGCTGCTGCAACTTTTCTGGCGCTGGTGAGATGAAAACAGCAGGTTTTAGAAACTCCAAAACTTCCAGAGAAGACTTGTAGCGGTCTTTGACATATTCCTGAATCAACTTATCCAAAATCCCACCTAAATCCTGGCCGATCTTTGTGCCTTTCGGCAAAGCCTCCCTCCAAAGCCAGCGACCTTCAAGCGGGTCGTAAAGGTCATCGTGAATGTCCCCGTAGATATCCAAATAAGGCATAACAGAAGTCAGCAAGCGAATGCAAGTCACCCCCAGACTGTAAAGGTCGCTAGCCGGAACAGCCCTACCGTGACGCTGTTCTAGAGCCGCATAGCCGGGAGTTCCCAACTTAGTTCCTGTTTTGGTCGGAGCCTCAGCTACTACCTGTTTGGACACCCCAAAATCTATTAACACCAACTTGCGATCGCGATTGCGGCGGATCACATTCTCAGGCTTAATATCGCGGTGAATCACATTTCGTTCGTGAACAAAATTCAGCAAAGGCAACAGATCTAACAGCAGTTCCCTAGTTTTAATTTCACTATAAGCACCGTACTTTTCTAACTCATCCTTTAAATTATTCCCATCAATAAACTCTTGCACCAAATACAAGCGCCCATCTTCCTCAAAATAAGAAATCAACTGAGGAATTTGCGGGTGTTTCAGTTCGTAAAGCCGTCGGGCTTCTTGTTCAAACAGTCGGACATACTTCTTGAAATGAGCAGGCTTCCGCTGAAATTCCTGCGGCGGAGACAACTGTTTGATCACGCACAATTCCTCAAACTTTCCATGATTGACAGCTCTAAAAGTCCTGCCAAATCCTCCGTCACGCAGCGGCTCAGTTGCTGCATAAAGGTCTTTGAGAAGCAGCTTAGAACCACAATTAAGACAATACTTGGTGCCTGGTGGGTTCTGACGCTTGTCTTTTGGGCAATCGAGATTAAGGCAGTATGTCATATATTAAAAGATGCAAACAAAATTATGCTCAGGGTGTCATTTTATTCAAGAGTCCGATCGCGAGCTGGTTTTTTTTGTTGAGGCGAGACCCCGAACTTTACTACAGTTGCAGCCATTTTCTCGCTCTGAGGAGGCGCTCTCGCCAGACTGCCCCTGAGCAAGTATAACCTCTTCAGGCTTTGACCTCAAACTCGAAGTCCAAATCTAGCCTGAAACTGCGAGAAGGCGCAATACATTTAATTTAGCGGTCAAATAGCCAGCAGATCGAACAGAAATAGTAATTTATTATCGGCTCAGTTAGCTCTGCAACCCCGAAAAAAAACTTAGGATTCCGCCTGAGATATAATTTTATTAGCAGAGAGAAGCAGACTAATGCGAGCTGCGGCTGCTGTCAAGTTCGTTAGCGAAGCCCGCCCCTACGGGGGCTACGCCAACGAAGAGGATCGACCTTAATATTTCCCTTGTATAAACTTTTACCGAACCCCAGCCCAATCAACAATCCCAAAGTCCCCAACAAACCCACGTTAAAATCAATACTAGCTTGCTCGCTTCCAATCCGAGCGCGATGAGACAATTAGCCAGTTTTCCCTCTTGCCATTTTGCAGCTATTACCACTTAATTTTATCTCGCTCCGTCTACTTAATTAGGAACTGCCAGTGACACCAAAACTACAGCCATCTAAAACTCCAA
>JAYUGZ010000534.1:0-3987 GCA_043767465.1 Cyanobacteriota bacterium | reverse complement strand
GTGAGTCCTTTACTTTCTTCTACGTTAAATGTGTTCCCGGAAAAGTAGCCGATTTTGTTGTTGAAGGTGCGCCGGATTTCGAGTAAAATGGGGGTGATAATTAATTCCGATCGGGCTTTTTCGGTGCTGATACTGGATGCTAGGTCTAAGGTTTCGTCTAGGGTTTGTTTCAGGCGGTCTGAAGGTGCGATCGGGGTAATTTGGCTGAATAAGTGGGGAATGTCTTCGACGGTTAGATCCAGGGTTGAGACGGCTTGGTCGATCGTTTTGAAGTCGCTGTAGGACATATTTAGTTTGGGGGTGGGAGAAATGATTTTTTAAACAGCAGATGCACGCGGACAGTGATATAATTATCTCCTGTCTAGGCTATAAAATAACTTTTTAGTCTGTTGACACTGCTTAAATTGTCTAGTTTCTGCATTATGGTTTTACATTGTGGCGCTTAACCCTCTGTTGGCAATAGTGTAAAATTTCAGGTCGGATTGTATTTAATCATAGGGGGAGGAGGAAATGACTACAGGAGAAGAGTCCGAAAATAAGAATTTAGCATACTATCGCAATTGTTTTTCTCAGATCGAGGTAGGCAATGTAGACAAGTATACAAAAAGAGTCAAGGCTCTATATCAGCCAATACTACTAATGTCTGTAACTGATTTAATTGCACAAGGTTTGATCGAGGAGAACAAGATTACGATTTCTGATGAATTAATTAACACTTTCAACAAATACTTGTCTGTGCTGAGTCCTAATTCTTCCGAGGAGGTGAGTTTTGCTATTGCGTTTTTTCATTTAAACAAGAAAAAGCCTCCATTTTGGTACGTTAAATTTAACGAAGGATACGAAGGAAAGCGTGCTCAATCAATCAGCACCTTAAAAAGAAATGTTGACAGTGCCAAACTGGACGATGAACTATTTAATTTATTGCAAGATAGTAACGCCAGGAAAGAATTAATAGATGTACTGCTTTCGGTCTGGTTTTTATCTGCAAATAAACAAATTGAAGATATTTTAAATATTAACGAATGTTTTCAAGATTCAACATTGGATGAATTAGATACTATTGAATCTGGCAATACAGATAGACAACCAAAGGTGTATTTTAAAAAATCTGTTGTTAGAGAGGCTTTTTTTCGTAAATCTATCGTGCAGTTGTATGATTACCGATGTGCTTTTTGTCGATTAAAAGTCACTCGTTCACTTAGTCAAAGTATTGTAGATGGCGCACATATCAAGCCGTTCTCCGAGTTTTATGATAATAGACCAGATAATGGACTCTCATTGTGTAAAAATCATCATTGGGCATTCGACCGAGGATGGTTTGCTATTGACGATCGCTATCAAATTCTAGTTGCTAGCGATCTACAAGAGGACTCACCATACCCTAGATTAATGAGAGAGTTTCACGGAGAACAGATTCTTTTGCCCAGTTCACAGCAGTATTATCCGAGAGTAGATGCGCTTCAGTGGCATCGAAAAAATGTGTTTACTTTACAATCAAAAGGGGTATCTAAAAAATGAATGAATTACAACAAATGTCACTATTTCCGCAACGCAATATTGGCGATTTAATGGCAGACATAGAGATTTTAAAAAAGGAGATTCAAGAACTTTATTGTCAAGATGAACTCCCACTTGTAATCGGTTGGAGTGGCGGCAAAGATAGTTCGGCAGTCCTACAGCTTGTCTGGTATGCGATTGCAGAGTTACCAATTGAGAAACGCCACAAAAAAATTCATGTTTTAACAAATGATACACTGGTAGAAAACCCTATAGTAGCTGCTGGAGTACATAATTCTCTAAAACGGATGAAAGTTGCAGCCCAAGAACAGGGAATGCCAATAGAAACTCATTTAACTTATCCAGCCGTTCAAGATACCTTTTGGGCGTGCTTAATAGGTAAAGGATACCCAGCACCTAGAAACCGATTTAGATGGTGTACGGAACGATTAAAAATACAACCAACCGGTTCTTTTATTCGTGAAATAATTAGAACTAGCGGTGAGGTAATTCTTGTTCTAGGTACTCGCAAGGCTGAAAGTGCTAAACGCGCCGCAAATATGGCTAAACATAGGGAGTGGCGGGTAAGCGAACGCCTTAATGCTAATCCCACTCGCCCTAACTCTTATATTTACCTTCCCATTGAAGACTGGCGAACAGATGAAGTGTGGCTTTACTTGATGCAGTGGGATAATCCTTGGGGAAATAACAATAAAGATTTGCTAACTATGTATCGAGGTGCAACAGCAGACAATGAATGTCCTTTAGTTGTCGATACTTCTACTCCAAGTTGTGGAAATTCTCGCTTTGGCTGTTGGGTTTGTACAATGGTAAGCCAAGATAAATCAATGGAGGCAATGATTCAAAATGATGAGGAAAAAGAATGGATGCAGCCTCTCCTTGATATTCGCAACGAATTAGACATTAAAAACGATCACGATAAAAGAGATTTCCGCCGCATCTACGGTAGAGTAGAACTGTTTGAACGCAACATGGGCGACGACACAACCTCCGTCGAACCCATCCCAGGGCCCTACACCAAATTCTGGCGAGAACACTGGCTGAGACGAGTCCTGGAAGCACAAACCCAAATCCGCAAAACCGCACCCCTAGAAATGCGCGACATCACCTTAATTACCCCGGAAGAACTTAGCGAAATCCGCCGCATTTGGCTGGAACAAAAGCACGAATTTGACGACAGTTTACCCCGGATTTACGAAGAAGTAACGGGCGAACCTTTTGAAGATTCCCGCCCTGCCGCCGAAAGAAAACTCCTGGGTAGCGACGAATGGACTGCGATCGAAGAGATTTGCAGCGAGGACAAAATGCACCTGGAATTGATGGCAAAACTCCTCGATACAGAACGCCAATACTACACAAAACCACGCCGTACAGGCATTTACGCGGATTTGGACAAGTGTTTTGAAACCAGTTCGCGATCGCAGGAAGAAGCTATTGGTAACGCCCACTATCAACGCAACTTAAAAACAGCGGTGGAAGCTGTTAAAGCAAATCCGACTGAGAAGATTCAGCAAGTCAAAAGTGCGATCGCCCAAACCAACAGTTCTGCAAAAAACGATACCCTTGATATTGCCAAACTTAAAGAAGAACTTGAAAGCAGCAGTCAAAGCAAGCAGCTATCTTGGGCCGATATCAAATATTCTACTCCAGATGTAGGAGAAGGAAATACCAAAGATTAGCACGCAACCGCCTGCGGTTATACCCAAAACTTGTTGACAGCCGCCCCGTGCGATCGCATATAATGGTTGTCAACTAACCGCAGCATTACCAAAGCCTCATCGTTTAAATTACCAAATTTTTACGACCATGATAGACCCTAATATTCCCCATCAGGATATGACATACAGCATCATCGGCTGTGCAATGAGAGTACACCGGAGGACGCAAAAAGGTTTAAGAGAAAAACATTACCAAAGATCCTTTGATGCAGAAATGCTTGAATCAGGTTTAACAACAGAAATGGAATATCCCAGACAAATTTACGACGGTCAAGTTTGGATGGGAATCCTCTATCTAGACCATTGGGTCAATGAATGTATTGTAGTAGAGGATAAAGCCGTAAATTATCCAATGACCGATAAAGACCAAGCTCAAATCATAGCTTACTTAGCAGCGACAGGAGCGAAAGTAGGTTTATTTATCAACTTTGGTCGCAGCAAATTAGAATATCACCGCATTCTGCCACCAAAATCTGTACAAGGTTGGCAGAAACACATTCAACCATACCTGTGGCGGCCGAAAACACATGGCAGAGGTTGGATGAGGGGAAGTTCGGGATCATACGAAGAAACAGATGCCGAACTCCCCTTACCTCCCAGTATTCCGGCCCAAAACCAGGAGGAAGATTCAACTGATGCGATCGATTGGTAGCAAAGGGGGAAGCGGTTAGCAGCGGATTGTGTAACGGATGTAACGGATGGTTAGCAGCGGATTGTGTAACGGATGTAACGGATGGTTAGCAGCGGATTG
>JAYUGZ010000533.1:0-9875 GCA_043767465.1 Cyanobacteriota bacterium | reverse complement strand
CGGTTTACTTAAGATGTCCGAAGAGAGGAACGAAGCAATCTCCGTATCTATTTTTGATAGCGGTTTACCCCCAGGACGGTCTTAAGTAAACGGTATTGGGTTATCAGCCATCAGTCATCAGTCATTAGCTAATAGCTGCTGGCTGATGGCTGATCACTTTTTTGTTTCTTTCTTCAGACATAGACACTGTTATTTCCCCAGGCAGATATAGTTTCTATCAATCTCAGCCACAATCAATGCTTAGGTGAAAGATTGTTAAAAATTAGAGCAACTCTCAAAGGAAAGGAAAAGCTATGGCATACGTAAATAGACCTGTAGACAACGTTGTTACCGAGCAGACTATAGTTAAGCCGGTCATGGAATATCACGATCTAGTGCGGTGGGGCCCCATTTTTTCAGGTTTGGTAATTGCGATCGGCACACAACTGGTTTTAAGTGCATTGGGCGCTGCGATCGGCTTGAGCAACATTGCTAATTCAGGAGCTCCGCGCAGTATAGCAGGCAGCGTGGGTACTGGGATCGGAATTTGGTCAATTATCAGTTTGCTAATTAGCTTGGGCGTTGGCGGGTGGGTAACTGCTCGCGCTTGCGGCCCCATGAACCGCAGCACGGCGCTTTTGAACGGGGCAATTTTGTGGGCAACCACCTTAACAATTAGCTCTTGGCTGTTAGCAAATGGCGTAGCCGGGACTTTTGGCGTAGTAGCTGCAAATGCCGGAGCAGCGATTAATCAAGCGCAGCAAGGCGGGGTAAATTTGCCAAACCAAGCGCCTAACGTAACTGCTCAGGATGCTCGCAATATTGCTGACAATGCTGCGAAAGCTGGTTGGTCATTTTTGTTCGGTTCTTTATTGGGTTTGGTTGCTTCGATGGCCGGAGCATCTGCCGGTGCGCGCACTCCTCGGAATTACTCGTAAAAGTTTGGTCAGACAATCAGACTTCATGTTGATAAAAGCACTTTTTTTGAGGTGCTTTTTTATTGATTTAATGTGTGTATTTTTCAGTCCGCGAAGGCGGACTTTGTTTGTGTAGTAGCGGTTTCAACCGCCGAGTTTTATCTTATGCAATCTTGTCTATAGAAGTAGGGTGCGCACTGCGCACCCTAAGAATTAAGCCGTGAAGTATTTAGCGGCTGGGTGATAGGTGATAATTGCAGTGGTGGATTGTTCCGGATAAAGCTGTTCGCTTTCATCCATGTACAGATTTATACGATCGCACTTTAACAAATCCAACTGCTTGTACTGATCCGCCATATTCGGACAAGCCGGATAGCCAAAACTATAGCGCGAACCGCGATATCGCTGCGCCAGCATATCCCGAATATTGTCCGGTTCCTCGCTAGCAAAGCCCAATTCTCGGCGAATCCGTGCGTGAGTCCATTCTGCTACCGCTTCCGCCGTCTGTACCGCCAACCCGTGGAAGTAGAGATAATCGGTATATTGATTGTTAGCAAATAGCTTTTGCGCGTACTCCGTCGCAACTTCTCCCACCGTCGCCACTTGCATCGGAAATACATCGATTTTGCCCGATTCTTTCGGTGCGAAGAAATCGGCAATGCACATTCTGCGCGCCGATTTTTGCCGGGGAAATGTCCACGTTGTGGCGGGTGTCGATACATCTTGCCCGTTATTCATAATTTCGGGATCGTACAAATGCAAAGAATTACCTTCAGACTGACAGGGGAAATACCCGTAAATTGCTTGGGGATGCAATAGCTTTTCAGTGATGATTTTGTGTTTCCACTCCTCTAATATGGGATAAACTTTCTCAGCCAAGAAACCATCGTATTCTTCCCGTGATTGGTCTTTTGGCTTGCGGAATTGCCACTGTCCCGCCACTAATGCTTGCAAATCTAAGTGCCATAGCAGTTCTTCAAAGGGGATTTCTTCGGGCGATAAGAGTTTTGTTCCCCAGAAAGGAGGATTTGGGCGATCGATATTTGCGTCAACTGCTTCCGAACGCTTGGTATCAATAATCACCGGAATATCGGCTTTCTCGGCATCCTCAACCGCAGTCTCCGCCGAATTTTTAGCTGCTTTCACCGCCCCATTTCCAGTTTCAGCTTCATCTAAGAATCCTGCCAAATCTTCCCAGTTACCAGCAGATTTAGCTGGCATCAGTTTCTCCATAAAGTTCAAGTCAGAAAACGCATCTTTGCCGTAAATGACTTTACCTTTGTAGGCGTTTTGACAATCTTCATGCACAAACTTGGGAGTCAAAGCCGCGCCGCCCAAAATTACGGGGACGGTGATTCCTTTCTGGTTGAATACTTCCAGATTTTCCTTCATAAATGCGGTGGATTTTACCAGCAAGCCACTCATTGCGATACAATCTGCTTTGTGCTTTTCATAGGCTTCGATGATATTATCAACTGGCTGTTTAATTCCCAAATTAATCACTCGGTAGCCGTTGTTTGATAGGATAATATCAACCAAGTTTTTGCCGATGTCGTGAACATCGCCTTTGACAGTTGCGATGATGAATGTGCCTTTAGAATTGTCCCCGGATTCGGAACTTTCCATGTGCGGTTCTAAATAAGCAACCGCCGCTTTCATGGTTTCTGCTGACTGCAATACAAATGGTAGCTGCATTTGTCCCGATCCGAACAATTCTCCGACTACTTTCATCCCGTCTAACAAGAAGGTATTGATAATTTGTAGTGGCGGATAGGTTTCTAAGGCTTTGGCGAGTTGGATGTCGAGCCCAATCCGTTCGCCGTCGATGATGTGACGCTTCAATCGTTCTTCGACTGGGAGGTGTTCGTCTTGAGTACGATCGCGCTTAGTAGTTTTGCCAGCAAACACCGTTGTCAGGTCGCCCAAGGGGTCATAAACACAAATATCGCCGTCGAACTCCCGTTCGTCGTAGATCAGCTTACGGCAGATTTCCTGGTGTTTGGGGTCGATTTTGGCGATCGGCAAAATCTTGTTAGCGCTGATAATCGCCGAATCCATCCCAGCCTGCATCGCCTCGTGCAAAAACATGGAATTCAAAACTTGCCGCGCCGCCGGATTCAAGCCGAAGGAAATGTTAGAAACTCCCAAAATCACGTGACATCCGGGCAATTCTTGGCGGATGCGGCGGATCGATTCAATCGTAGCTTTGCCATTTTTTCGGTCTTCTTCAATACCGGTAGAAATCGGCAAAGCCAGGGTGTCAAAAAAGATTTCCGGGGCGGGAATTCCGTAGGCGACGGCGGCGTTATATGCACGTTGGGCGATCGCAAATTTTTGGTCAGCAGTACGCGCCATCCCATCTTCATCAATCGTCCCGATCACAATCGCCGCGCCGTATTTCTTCGCCAAATCCAAAACTTGATAAAAACGCGGTTCTCCGTCTTCGTAGTTAGTAGAATTCAGCAAACATTTGCCGCCCGCAACTTTCAAGCCAGCTTCCATCTTTTCCCACTCAGTGGAATCCAACATTAAAGGCAGAGTTGCATTAGTCACAACGCGGGATACTAATTCTTTCATATCGCGCACGCCGTCGCGCCCGACATAATCAACGTTGACATCGAGAATGTGCGCGCCTTCTCGCACTTGTTCCCTAGCCATTGCTACTAAACCGTCCCAGTCTTCGGCGTTTAGCAAATCGCGGCATTTTTTGGAACCGCTGGCGTTGAGTTTTTCACCGACAATTAAGAAGGAATTTTCCTGTTCGTAGGGTTGGGCGCTATAAATAGAAGCGGCGGCTGGTTCCCAAGTAATTTCGCGAATTTTGGGTTTAAGAGTTGTGCCAATTTCTGACAGTTCGCGGATGTGATCGTAGCGAGTACCGCAGCAGCCGCCGATGACTTGTACGCCTAAGTCTTCGACGAAGCGCATTAAGGCCATTTTTAATTCAATCGGCGTCAGTTTGTAGTGCGCGTGGCCGCCAATGTTTTCGGGTAAACCAGCGTTGGGTACGCAGGAAACTACGAAGGGCGAATGTTCCGATAGATATTTGACGTGTTCCGCCATGCGATCGGGCCCGGTGGCGCAGTTTAATCCTAAAATATCTATAGGATAGGGCTGCAAAATAGCTAAAGCCGCGCTGATGTCGGAACCGACTAACATTGTGCCGGTGGCTTCCATGGTGACTGATACCATTAACGGAATCCGCGCACCTTTTTTCTTAAATACTTCTTCAATGGCATTTAATGCTGATTTAATTTGCAGCACATCTTGACAAGTTTCGACAATAAATAAGTCAACGCCGCCGTCATAAAGTCCTTCTGCTTGTTCGGCAAAAGCGGCGGTCAGTGTGTCAAAATCAATGTGTCCTAAAGTTGGTAATTTGGTGCCGGGCCCGATCGATCCTGCGACAAATCTCGGTTTTTCCGGTGTGTCAAATTCCGCTGCGATTCCCTTGGCGAGTTCAGCCGCCGTTTTGTTGAGATAATAGGCTTTGTCGGCTAAATCGTACTCCGCGAGCACGATGGAAGCAGCCCCAAAGGTGTCTGTTTCGATGACATCGGCCCCTGCTTCGAGGAATCCCCGGTGCACGATGGCGACGGCTTCCGGCTTGGTGTGCACGAGATATTCATTACAGCCTTCGTATTCTTTGCCGCCAAAGTCTTCTGCGGTGAGGTTTTGGACTAGCAGGTTGGTTCCCATGGCGCCGTCGAAGACGATGACTGGGCGTGAGGGGTGGTGGAGTCGATCGAGAAATTTGCTATTCATCAGCGGTAAAAAGACGTAGGTGCTATATATTTACAATTTTCTCTATTGTGCAATATTGTCAACAATTATGCGTATGTTGGGGAACGACTGATGACTGAAGGATTTAATGCTGCTGACGGTAGTTCGTAGGCGCAAGCCGGGGCGTAGCCATCGCACCTCTGATTTTACCGATCGTCCTGGATCATTGTCAAAATTCTGCTGTGGGCGAGGCTGTGGGCGCAAAACGGGCGATCGACTCCGAGGGGTTTTTCCGCTTAACTGTTGAGGATTTTGCCGAAAATGCGATCGCGATCATTACACGAGTGATGCAAAAGGGCGATCGGATTATCTTACAGCAAGCAGGGAAAGATCTAGCTGCGATCGTTCCCGAAACAGAATTTCAGAAGCTAGATTATCTCATGGAAGAACTCAAACCATCACAATTCTTTCCTGACGAAGAAGCATATTATGAAGATGAAGGAGCAATCCACTGCATTTACCCGGATGAACTTGTAGAAGACCTTGATAATATTTTAGCAGATGTCAAGGAATGCGACGAATTATTTGGTTTACTGCCCACTGAGGAAATGGGAGAGAATATTGATATTTTCATGTCTGTAGCTATTCTCATGTCTATCGATCGATTTTGGGTGCCGGACTATCTAATCGCTGAGCAAGCCAGACTAAAAATGTTATCATAAGTATTGAACAAATAGATAGTATTTTGTAGGGGCGGGTTTAGCTAAAAATATCTGATACAAGCGACTTTATCAAGGCAAAACCCGCCCTCTGCTGCTCTTGTAGAGTGCTTACTGCCCACCTTAGCGCGATATAGAGAAACAATCTCATTATTTCTTCCTCATCCTTCTCTGTGAACCTCTTTTAGGTAGGTGCTTAATTTCGCTTTCTCCTGCCGGAATTTCTACTTCTTCTACAACTTCTAAATCAACAATTTCAACATCATTGCTGCTCAATTCTTCGTCTTCCTCAATCTCCTCCAAATCCTGCTGACTTTCAATTAACCGCACTCCCAACCCAGAATCTTGAATCGGCAACTCATCAATTTCTTGACTAATCTCAGCTTCTCCAATCCCATCCTCAATTCCCACCACCGCTAAATTTTCCTGGCTGGCTGGACTAATTTGAGTTTCCCTGATTTCCTTCTCTACTAACTGCATTGCTAACTGCTGATTTTCCCTTGACAACTGCTCAATCTGACTCCCTTGAATTCTAAGCTGTTCATTCAAAAGACGAATTTCTCGGTTTTGCTGTTGAATCATTTCTTCACCATCAGAAATCGTGCGATTCCTCTCTAATATCACCTCATTTCTAGTCTCCAATTCCAAGGCGCTCATTGCTGCTTTAACCACATTATAAAAATGTGGCTTAGACACATCAATTTGTTTAGCATTATGGCGACTTTTCCCCAAAAGCCCAATCTTTTCGCCTTGCTTAACAGCTAACACAAAACCTTGATGATTTTTAATTTTTAATTCTTTGACAAAATCAACTTGAACTAAACTGCAAATATATTTGTGACAATCATAATAAAATTCTGCTTTCATAAAAAAGCACCCCTTTCTGCTACAGTCCCGCAGAATTATACCACGAACAACGTTACAACTCGAACAAAATATCTAAACCTATGGTGCGCGCGGATCTGCGTATCCTAATTTCAAATATATGCGATCTCAAGAAATGCTGCTAAAATTAATCAAAAATAAAGGATCGATCGCCATTTCAATCAAAACGCCAGCTAACATTAATAAATAATATCTTCCTCTAACTCGATCACACCCGCAATCAACTTCCAACAAGGGTCATCCCCTTCCCAACCATCAGGCCGCCAAGGCATACTTAAACTGACTGTTATTAAACAAGCTTTTTCCGGGCGATAGCCCAAATCCAACCTTCTAGTAAACACCGGATCAGTAATTGTTGCCGTTAATTTTTGATTGTATGCCGTAACAATAGATCCTTCCCATTTATTCCCACCTTCAAATCTTTGACCGACCATTTTTACGGTAAATTTTACTGCTTTTATTAATTGTAAAGTTATGCGGTTTTCCCTTGGCAAAGAATGCATATAATTCACCGTCACAAATCGCAAATCATTATGCAAAATGTATGCCTTATCACGGAAATATTTCAGCAAAAACGCTGACGAAACCTTCCCAACGTGCTGCCATTTTCCCGGCAAAATAGACAGATTTTCGCACTCGAAACCAAAGTCCGGCCCCGTTTTTGCCAAAGGAATGTCTATAACATCTAATAATGCCGGTTCCAGTCTATTTATCTGCCGTATTTCTTTAGGAATTTGGCCGTCTGGTAAGTCAGAAATTGGACGTACCCAATTACCATTAATTTCATTAATTCCAGCGATGCACCTGTCGCCGTGTTTCCAAGAATTAGCAAGGCAAATTATCCGAGTCATGAGATGTTAGATGTTAGATTTTAGATTGATTCCTCTATGTATGGCGCACACTGCGCACCAGCTATGCAATTCAAAGATGACTAATTTTGATATTTTGCCACTTATTGCTGAGATATTCAGCAACTAAACGGCGGTGACAGTTGTGAGGTTTTGGTTCGCTACAAAGCAGACACGCACAGTCTAGAAGATCCTGCGAAATTTTTTGCTCAATTTGTCGATCGCGAATCAACTGCAAAAACTGCTGTTCATAAACATCCCAATCTCCCTTTTTCTTTTTATAATCATCCAAAATCTCTTGAGTCGGGGCTAAATCCAGAATATGCACATACTCAATATTGCCAATTGTCCGCAAAAAATACTCTAAATCTTTCCGCTTAGCAAAACCCGCCAACTGCGACACATTATTCAGCCGCGTATCTATCACCCTGCGGACTCCCGCTTTCATCAAAGTATCAAAAAACTGCTCAGCACTTTTTTGAGTAAAACCAATGGTAAATAAATTAATTGCTTTCTTTTGTGACATAAGCGATTGCTAATCCGTGACGATAATAAGCTGTTTCTAAATCAACTATTTCATCTTTAATTTGAGGCTCTAATTCAAACAAACTTAACTGAATTGGCTCATTATTTTTTTTACCTTTGTTAAAATTTTTCAAAAGTCTGGCTTCTAAATCGTGGTGCGATTCTAAATTGCCATCGGACAGAATATGATTAATCTGCAAATTAAATTCTTTGACTTTGTGGCACACTAAAATAGTGCGGTGACAAGTAATCGGGTCTTTTTCCGCACACATTAAACTGATTTTATAACTGGCTGCGCCTTTGAGCAAGCGCTGAATTCCGGCAGAAAATAGAGGAGTGGCTGCTATGCGATCGTACAAAGCTTTACCGCTAGTATCGTAACAGCTTAAATCTTCTGGCCTCGCGCCCAACTCTTGCCCCAAAAAAACATATTGAATCCCAGCAGCAGACAAGGAATCTGTAATTTCAGATTTATTGAAATGAGGTAAATAGCGGCTGAAAGGATGCGATCGCACGTCCGCAACCGCTGTGATTCCGTGTTTTTGCAGCAGCAAAACAAACGCTTCAATACTCAGATTGGAGTGCCCGATCGTAAATAATTCCATTGCTTTGACCTTACTATTCAGTCTTTGCCTTGCAGACGAGAGTTTGTGCAGCCCTATGGTTTCAAGCTGTGGTTTTTTTCACCAACTTTTGAATCAAAAGTTGCCCAGCTAGCAGCATCAAACCCACAGACGCAAAAGCAAAAACACCTCCGCCCAAAGCCACGATTCCCATGACTAAAGTTCGCACAGCCGCCGCAATATTAATCACAGTTGTATTGTCTGAATGAATCGGCTTGTTAGCAAAAGTTTGGGCTACCGACAAAGTTAGCGCGTACAAAGCCGCGGCAAATCCGCCCGCCATCAGCGAACCAGTTACGCACCGCAAAACCGTCGGCGGCGAAGCAGATGCGGGTGTTTTATCCCCAGCCGAACTTAGAGATTGAGAAGTAGAACTTGGATTAGTTAAATCAGTCATTGCAATTTGAGATTTGAGATGTTAGATTTTAGATCTAGGCTTAATTCACCAAGAATAAAATCCGTGTTTCATGTCATTTTATCAGTTCTGCGAGCTCAATAGACTCTGCGCAAAGTTAGATTGAACTCGACCGATCGCACAATCTGCCAGTTACACCCTCGCCATACCGGGTTTCGGATCGTTTTCCTCCGAAAAAATCCGAATTCCTGTATTGCTAAACTTGGCTACCCAAAAATCTAAATCGGGAGAAGCGATCGCACTTTTCACCCGTTCCAAAACCTGCTGAGCCTGCTCTTGAGACTCACAGAGTGCAAACACCGTCGGCCCGGAACCGGACATCATCGCGCCCAAAACCCCCGCTGCATCAAAGGCTTCCCGCAATTGCAACACCTGCGGGTACACGGGTAAAGCAACTTTTTCTAAATCGTTGTGCAGTAGTTTACCAATTTTCGATCGATCTTTTTGGGCGATCGCCCCCACCATCGGCCCCGAATGCAGCCGTTCCCGACGACACTCCAAATCTTCTGGTGCACAATAGGAACTACTGAACTGCTGGCGATAAGTTTGATACGACCATGCCGTAGAAATACTGAGATTGCGGAACTTCGCCAGCACCACATGAAATCCCCCAAACTCAGGCAACGGCGACAGTTGATCCCCGCGTCCTGTTGCCAAAGCCGTACCTCCAGCAATGCAAAAAGGCACATCCGAGCCCAAAGTTCCTCCCAACTCTTGCAACTCCGACTGAGTAAGTCCCAATTGCCACAGCAAGTCCATCCCAACTAAAACCGCGGCCGCATTTGCCGAACCGCCAGCGAGCCCCGCCGCCACCGGAATCTGTTTGTGAATGGCAATCTCGACTCCGCCGTATTTCGCCAAAGCATCGGGGAATTGCTTCGCCAACAAATCCGCCGCCCGGTAAGCGAGGTTATTCTTGTCCGGCGGGACTTGCGGGTGATCGCAGCGCACGCGGATCGTGTCAGTCCCGATCGCACGCAAGTCAATTCGATCGGCTAAATCTATGCTTTGAAGAACCATCGCCAGTTCGTGATATCCGTCGGGGCGATCGCCTATTATCTCCAAATACAGATTGATTTTTGCTGAAGCTAGCAGAGAATATGAACGCATAGGTGATTAAGCCGCGGGTGAAAGAAACCCCTGGTTGAAATTAATTGACACCAGTCAGAGTCCATTTTCTCACAACTCAAAGGAAATATTATGCAGGAAATGTGGAAAACTTTTTTTAGTTCCGGGTCATT
>JAYUGZ010000532.1:0-3988 GCA_043767465.1 Cyanobacteriota bacterium | reverse complement strand
TGTTGTTGGAATGGCGTTCTATTGTGGTTAAGCGGGGGTTTGTGCTACTCATAAGGCTTGATGAGAATCTTCGCCGGAATCCTTAATTCTCGATCGAGCTTCCGAATCATCTTCAAAGTCAGGCAGCGTTTGCGAGATAACGATAAAGTTGTGTTGCGGCAGACAGGTTAGAGCACCCACCGATAACCTCTGTTCTGTCCGCACCAACGCAGTGTTAGGCGGGCTTCAACAACTTAACTAAAAACCCAATAGAGCCTTTTGAACTTCCTCCGGGGAGACTTGAACTAGATTTTCAGTCGTGACATCTTCGTACTGGTGACTCAACTCAATCATTCCGCCAACAGCGCTTACAAGCCTAAGTTGGAGGTAGGAAGACTGATTTGACAATACCTCCCTTTCAAGAACACCATAATTGCCTGTAAGTTTATTTTTGTAAAAGGGTTTTCTCATTCCTGTCTAATCCTATTTACTGTTGATTGAGTTTTCCATTATTTTTGATTTCTTGAATAGATCTCTTGAAATGATTCAAAATCTGTTGCTATAGCACTCGTCCCCTGGTTTGCCAAACGGAGTTCCCTACAAATAATTTTATAAACTTCTTTAGAAAATCCCCCAGGAAACTCCCATCCTGTATCTCCATTGTTCATTGTCACAATACCTGAGATATTTGGATACCTATAACCAAGTTGATTTTTTACAATATAGGCTGAGAGTTGATTACTATATTTAAATTTTAAAGGACGCAGCTCCTTTAGTAGTAGCAACAACTCAATACGTGCCTCCCTGCGTCGCTTCTCCTCTGCCTCCCTGCGTCGCTCCTCCTCTGCCTCCCTGCGTCGCTTCTCCTCTGCCTCCCTGCGTCGCTCCTCCTCTGCTTCCCGGCGTTGCTCCTCCTCTGCCGCTCTAAGCTGACTCTCTAAGTTATCTCGCTCAACACTTAGTTCATGTCTGCGATCAACTCCAACCAGCTCTATCGTTACAAGGTCAAGCCAACTAGGTTTTTGAGAGCCTATATTTTTCCAGATACTCTCTACTTTTTGGATCAAACCACATAATTCATTTGTGTAACTTTGAGGGATATCATCTGCGTTTAGCCAAAGCTTACTAACTTGTTCGCCTTTTTCGGTGGTTTCAATTTCATACCAGAAATTGAATGTTTCAAAAGCTTCGCCACTGTCCAATTTTTGGGCTAATTCAGGATGTTTTTTCTTGATTTTTTTGATATGGAAGAAAACTTTTCCATCAGGATTAAAAAAAGTATGACCTACAAACCCAAATCCTCTATCAGGATTGTAGCCTTTGATACTGCCGAAGTCTATTGTCATAAAGCTAATTCTATTCACTACTTATAGTTGTATCGCAGTTGTGGTACAATACTGAATATAGTCGAATAATACCACAAATTACGGATAAATGTCAACCCATTCTTACTCCCCATCGGCATCTCCTTTCCTCGATCGAGTTCGCCGCACGATTCGACTCAAACACTTCAGCCGTCGCACTGAAACAAGCTATCTTTATTATATTTGAGATTAGACTCGATCGCACACCCTCGGCGATCGGTGCATTATGATAAAGCAAGCAGCGATAAGGTCGCGGTCATAAACCGACGCTCACGGTCAGCAGCATAAGCTATACAAGCTTTTAAATCTTCTCGTGTCAAATCGGGAAAATCGTCGAGAATTTCTGCTTCGGTCATCTCAGAAGCCAGGTACTCAAGCACTTCATAAACCGTAATTCGCAAGCCGCGTACACAAGGCTTACCACCGCGTTTATTTGCTTCGATCGTGATGTGGTCTCGGTAGTTCATAAGAAACACTCGGTAATACTATTTTTCTGTGAAGCTACATAGAATGTATCCTCATAAATCCATTTATAAATTCAAGATTTCTGCTCGAAAACAATTTCTTCGTAGAATTGCTCGATCGCCAAACTCAATCCAATACTTTTAAGCTCAACGCGATCGCCCGCTCGATAGCTCAGAATCAACCAATCCCCCGCATCATTTTTATGATAAATATCGATCGCCATCTCATCAGAACTCACCAACACATAATCAATTAAATTCGGATTGCGGCGATATTTTTCAAACTTCTTGCCGCGATCATAAGCCTCGGTACTATCCCATAAAACCTCAACAATCAAACAGGGATAGGTAATATATTGAGGGCTAGAATTATCTCGCCGATCGCAAGTGACACTCAGATCGGGATAGGTATAGTTGCGAGTATTGAGGATATTAACCTTTAAATCCGAATTAAAAACTCTACATTGATTTCCTCGCAAGTGAGTTTTAATCGATAATAAGAAATTGATAGCGATCGCACTATGATTTTGCGTGCCCCCACTCATCGCATACACGCGACCATCGATTAGCTCATGTTTTTCTAATTGTTGCTCCTCCCAAGCAAAATACTCTTCAGGTGTAAAGTACCGCTCCTGCTCTCTAGCTGCAATCATAACAATCTCCTAATTTAAAAGTAGTAATACCAACACACTTACCGGACGTAAATCACCTTAGCTTGATGATGTATGTCAACTTTTAAGGTGTTGTTTCTGGGGTAAGGTCGAGGTTGCGATAAATTTGTTCGATCGCAAAACTGAGATTGATGCTTTTGAGTTCTATGGTATCACCTGCTTGGTAGTTAATAATGAGCCATTCACCAGCATCATTTTTATGATACAAGTCCATTTCGATGCTGGTGGAACTGACTAATAAATAATCTTGTAAGACTGGATTTTTGCGATACATTCTAAATTTGCCACCGCGATCGTATGCCTCAGTGCTGGGAGAGAGAACTTCAACGATTAAGCAGGGGTAGGTAATGTATTGGGTTGTGGTTTTATCGCGATCGTCGCACGTTATACTTGCATCGGGGTGGATATAGTTTTTGGTTCCGACAATGTTGACTCTCAGATCGGAGTTTCCGGTTTCCCAACTGCTGTTTTCTAGATGATTGGAGAAGAGAGTTGTGAGTCTGACGGCAATGCGGCTATGGTTTACGCTGCCGCCACTCATGGCGTAGACTTGACCGTCGATATACTCATGCTTTTCTAGCTGCTTTTCTTCCCAAGCAAAGTATTGTTCTGGGGTAAGTTGGGGAAATTTTTCTTTTGCAGCGACCATTTTTTTAGGGAATGGGTAGTAGGTAATACCAATTTAATATGAAGTTGCACATATCTCGATCCCCCTAAATCCCCCGAAAGCAAGGGGGACTTTGAGAAGAATCTGGTCCCCCCCTTATTAAGGGGGGTTAGGGGGGATCGAAATTCGGGAGCCGCCTCATGAAAAATTTGTATAATGGGTAATGGAGTTTATTTCTATTCCCTATTTTAGTCTCACACAAACATTTTTTGCAGGAAGCCTTTTTACAATAATCCGGACAGTTTTTAAAGAGGGATGCGATCGCGAACATCCCGCAAACCACCAAAGTTTTACTCTTCCACTCGATAGCCCAATTCTGCCAAACGGGTGCGGGACTGCCGCCATTTCGGCTGCACCTTGACAAATAGCTCCAAATACACTTTGCCTTCAATTAACTTTTGAATTTGTTCGCGGGCCGCACTGCCGATCGACTTAAGCATAGTGCCGCCTTTACCGATTAAAATACCTTTTTGGGAATCCCGTTCGACGTGAATCGTCGCCAGAATGCGGGTAATCTTCGCTTCTTCTTGAACAATGTCGATCGCGATTGCGACGGAATGCGGCACTTCTTCCCGCGTCAGCAGCAAAATCTGTTCCCGAATCAACTCGCCCATAATGAACCGTTCCGGCTGGTCAGTCACCAAGTCTGGCGGATAATAGTAAGGCCCAACCTCCAAATGTTCGATTAACAATTGTTGCAGCGGCTCGACACCCTCGCCCGTGAGAGCCGAAAACTTCACCACCGGCCACTCGGGATTGACAATTTGTTCGTAAGTTCGATCGATCAACACGGAATCCTCCGGTTGTTCGTCCAGCTTATTCATCCCCAAAATCACCGGAACT
>JAYUGZ010000531.1:0-3990 GCA_043767465.1 Cyanobacteriota bacterium | reverse complement strand
CACCTTCAGCAACAGTTTTAATCTCTAATTGAGCGGCAACTTCTAACATTTTTTCCGTAATTAGTGCCTTATAATAATCTTGATGGACATTGCGAATTAATTGCATATCCAACTTCAGAAAATCTGGTCGCAGTTGGTGCATCAAATTTAAATTAGAAGAACCGCTGCCAAAATCGTCCATTGCAATTAAAAATCCCGCTTCTCGGTAAAACCTCAGAATCTTAATCAAGTGATCCATATCAGGAGGGTGTTGAGATTCCGCTACTTCAAAAACAATATTGCTGTGAGGAATTCCCGCTTCATCAATAGCCTGCACTGTCATTCGCAGACACGTAGCAGGATCGTAAACGGAAGTCGGAGAAAAATTAATAAAAAGTAGTTCTTTAATACCGTGCACTTTGGCTTCCCGAATAGCGCGAGTCCGGGCTAAAGCATCTAGTTGAAAAATTATACCGGCTGATTCTGCTTGCCCAAAAATCCGACCCGGAGGAATTAAGTTTCCTTGCTCGTCAATTCCTCGGAGCAGCGCTTCGTGGGCAAAAATTTTAGAAGTATCTGAGGTATAAACAATGGGCTGAAAATGGGTAGTAATGCGTTCTTCGGACAATAGATCTAACAGCCAATCAGACTTGCTGAAGTTAATAAAAGAGTCTAAGGAAGTGCTGCGATAAAAATCGCTCAGTTTCGGCTCTTCAACTTCGCGCATCCACAAAACTTTTGTCTCTTTCAACTCTTGATTTGTCAGCACGGATGATGCTAGGGCGCTAAACTTTTCTCTCGCTATTCCCTCAAGGATAACGTACAAACACTTGCTGTCTTCTAAAAGCTGGAATTCAAGTTTAGCTTTTGCCAGTGCAGAAATAACCTTGTTGAGCGTGTGCGATACTGGAAACCACAGGTATAAACCTCCGCTGCCCTCTATTTTTGCGGGTACTGTTTCGCAGCGAGAGCATGAGCCGAAGGCTTTGCCACTTCTTTGCACTAGAATATCCTCCGATTTTTGGGTAGATTTTAAAACTTCTAGGAACTAATATTTATTATAAGCTTATTCAGCTATTAATACATCTATCTCAAGGTGTAAATCTCGATTAACTTCTAGTTAAGAATTATTGCAGTGTTTTTACTTGCCTTTGGTTTCAAACTTTGGTAAAATTTCTAAGCATTGAGCAAGTAAGTGTAGTAAAACATAGTTCAACATCCCAACAGAGGGAGAAGACAATGACTTGCTGCTCTGATTCTTTACGCTTTATTCTCTAATTGCCTTTGCAAAAACAGTGGCTACAGTTGATTTTTTGGCAAAGGGGAATTAACACGCCCGATCGACAATTTCAGCCCCACTAAGTGGAGGAGCATCTAAATTATCTGTTATGTTTGAGCCAAATATGAGCGCAAAACGGAATATTTAGGAGAGCTACAAACCTGAAACCCGTTAGCTGTAAGGAATTAATTTCAAAATCGGGATGACAGGATTTGAACCTGCGACCCCCTCGTCCCGAACGAGGTGCGCTACCAAGCTGCGCTACATCCCGAAATTAGTCACTGTATTTTTAGATTATCACACTCAAGTTAAAATTGAGCAAGCTCGTATACAATGTTTTGTAAAACATTACTCAGGCGGAGACAGACGTGACAGTTAAGCCCCAGTGGTTGCGAGTTAAAGCCCCTCAGTGGGAGCGCGTCGGCAACGTCAAAGAAATTTTGCGGGATTTATCCCTGAATACGGTTTGCGAAGAGGCTTCCTGTCCCAACATCGGCGAATGCTTCAGTGCAGGTACTGCCACATTTTTGATTATGGGCCCGGCTTGTACCCGCGCCTGTCCTTATTGCGACATAGATTTTGAGAAAAAACCCCAACCTTTAGATCCGACAGAGCCCGAAAGATTGGCGCAAGCAGTGCAGCGACTGAAACTCAAGCACGTTGTGATCACCTCTGTCAACCGGGACGATTTGCCGGATGGGGGAGCGTCTCAGTTTGTGGAGTGCATTCAAGGGGTGCGATCGACAATGCCCGATACAACTATAGAAGTTTTGATTCCCGACTTGTGCGGCAACTGGCAAGCTTTAGAAATTATTCTCGCAGCTAAGCCCGAGGTACTCAATCACAATACCGAAACCGTCAAGCGACTTTACCGTAAAGTGCGGCCACAAGGAAAGTACGATCGCACCCTAGAACTTTTACAGCGCAGCCGCGAAATCGCACCCGGGGTTTATACCAAATCCGGGATCATGGTGGGGCTGGGAGAAACAGATGCCGAAATTCGGGAGGCGATGCAGGACTTGCGGGCTGTTGGCTGCGATATTTTGACAGTTGGACAGTACCTGCAACCGACTCAAAAGCACTTGAACGTAGAAACTTTTGTGCCGCCGGAACAGTTTGATGCTTGGAGAGAGTTTGGCGAATCTTTGGGATTCTTGCAAGTTGTCGCTTCTCCCTTAACTCGCAGTTCGTATCACGCCGAACAAGTGAGGGAACTGATGAAACTTTACCCGCGCTAGCAATTTTAATTTGAGTTGATTTGCCCGATCGCACAATTTTCACTAAAACTCGATCGGGTAACAGCATTAATGACAAGTTAAGCCGGGGGTTGCATTTGTCCAGCAGCTATTATCCGAGCAATTGACTCGGATTTTGGATGGAAAACTGAGATTCCGGCGAGCTGACGGAGGGCAATATTTATGCCCGCTCACCCCCAAATCGCGAATTTTACACTCTTAAAAAGCATTTTTTTTAAGTAATATTACGGATTGACAAATGCAACGCCAGTCTTAAATTTTCATCACGGCGGTAACAGCGGCGAAAAACCTACACTTTCTGTGTCAGCGGGAGTGCAAAAGAGCCTGTTTTTGATGGTGTTAATATTCGGTGAGGTTAAGTCCCAAGCCCCAGCCCACACCCAAAAAAGTTAGAGATCGATCGCCCCATCCCACTCGAAACCTACGCTAAACACATGGAGCAACCGGGTTTTTGGCTCGAATTTCTGAATTTAAACCGATAATTTTCAGGAAGCAACCCCATTGCTTCGCCATCCGCCAACTGGGTCGGGCCGACGACAGAAACTCTCAAGCTCATATTCTGTAAGGGATTAAACTTCCACCAAACTCTAATACATACAATCGAGAGGCTAAATATATAAAGTTTTATTAAAAAAATCCCTATTTTTCCGAAGTGATCGGGAACCGGGTTATTGGTGATGAAGATTAACTTAACTTCTGACCAAGGTCACTTGTTTTTAGCCAGTCATTATCTATACTAGCTACATAAACAAAGAAGTACAACGCACTTTTCGGGCCTTCAACCTGTTACATCAGAAAGTTCTTAGCGTTTTCCCGAATCTTGGTAAAACAAGTGGGGCAGCCAAAGTTCGATCGCACAACAGCAGAAAAGTCAGGAAAGTTAGTAAAGAAACAAAAAGCGGTGATGCTTCGTCTTAACAAAGTGGGCATCATAATTATAAAAAACCGCTAAGCGTAGCATCTTTTCACCCGGAGCCACTGAGAAAATCACTATGCCAGCCACCTCTTTTTACGCTCAAGCTGAATTCGACGAACAACTGCGAGTCAATCCCTTGCAAGATGTAGATGTGTTGGATGAAGATGCTGAAGAAGCTGGAGACGAACCCATCGACCAAGACGCAGCAGAGACAGAGGATGCAGACCAAGCAGCCAAATTGCAAAAAAATGCCAGCCGCCGCACTACAGATTTAGTGCGCCTGTACTTACAAGAAATCGGTCGGGTTCGTCTGTTAGGTAGAGACGAAGAAGTCTCCGAAGCTCAAAAAGTTCAGCGCTATATCAAATTGCTGGAATTGCGCACCGCTGTCGCTTCCCAGGAAGAGGGGCTAATTGGGCGCTTCGTGCATTTAATTGAGGTGCGCGATCGCCTGTCTGCACAGTTGGGACACAAACCTTCCCTAGAACGCTGGGCATCAACCGCTGGCGTCGAGGACGTGCCAGAACTCAAGCGAATTATGGCCGAAGGCAAGCGCCACT
>JAYUGZ010000530.1:0-1529 GCA_043767465.1 Cyanobacteriota bacterium | reverse complement strand
TGCAGTTTGTACTAATTTTAGTGGGGATTGTGGCGGTTGGACTGGCAGTAAGTCGAAAACCATTTGCAAACAAAACCATTTCGGGATTACTCGGTTTTCTCTGGCTGTGGACGGGAGTTATTTACCATTTGATTTTTTTTACGGAAATCAGTCCACCCGCTTATGTTTTTGGCGCGCTGTTCGTTGTTCAAGGCGGGTTGTTTTTATACGAAGGTGTGGTGAGAAATCGTTTAAGTTTTCGCGCTAGCCAGAAATTTCATGGCATCCTTGGGGCGATTTTCATCACTTATGCGCTGGTAATTTATCCGTTAATCGGCTACGCGCTGGGACGAACTTTTCCAGCATCGCCGACGTTCGGTACGCCTTGTCAGACAACCATTTTCACGTTCGGCTTGCTACTCTGGACAGACAAAAAAATTCCGTTGATTTTATTGATTGTTCCCATTTTGTGGTCGATCGTCGGAACTTCGGCGGCTTTGAATTTTGGGATTACAGAAGATTTCGGATTGCTCGTCGCAGGAACGATCGGAACGGCTGCGATCGTTCAGCGCAATTTAACGCCGAAAATGGAGAAATCATATTAACACAATATGAAAGGTGAAACCAAATTAAAGCTGATTAAAATCATTCACACTGCGATCTGGATCTTCTTCAACTTTGTGATTTTCTATATGCTTTATGCCGCGATCGCAAACAAACTCGATATCTGGCTCTGGCTCGGTTATGGATTTGTATCTCTAGAAGGGCTAACTCTACTAACGTTTAGATTCGTCTGCCCGTTAACTCTGATAGCACGGAAGTATTCAAATTCAACACAGGACAATTTTGCGATTTATCTTCCTAATTGGCTATCCAGGTACACGTTTTCAATCTATACGACTATTTGTGCGATCGCTACAATCATCACCATCTATCAACTTCTAAATCAACAAACATAGGTAAGTATCATGTGGATTAAGTGGATGGCAATTATTAGTGTTTTAATCGCAGTCAGCTTGGGAATTGCTGCTATTTATGGGAGCTATCGCTGGCAGTCAGATACCGATCGCCTACGAGCCAAATTAACAAATGGACGGCGAACAATTAAGCCCCAAATCTATGACCAAAAAGAGCTTGAAGGCTTGCCAGAACCCGTACAGCGTTTTTTTCAGACAGTTCTTAAGGACGGACAAGCGATCGCCTCTGCGGTCAAACTCTCTCAGCAGGGACTGTTCAATATGAATGAAATGGAGGATAAGTGGAGTCCGTTTACTGCCACTCAATTTGTGATTACTCAACGTCTAGGTTTTGATTGGGATGCACGCATCCAGATGGCACCAGGAGTTAATGCCTTTGTTCATGATACCTATCTGTTAGGGGAAGGCAGCTTATACGCATCATTACTCGGTCTTTTCACCGTTGCTGATGTGCGCGGTGCGCCTGAAAACAATCAAGGTGAATTATTGCGATTCTTTGCTGAGGCTACTTGGTATCCTACTGCACTATTACCGAGTCAAGGTGTGCGCTGGGATGCGATCGATGATACCTCC
>JAYUGZ010000529.1:0-9916 GCA_043767465.1 Cyanobacteriota bacterium | reverse complement strand
GTAGTTGTTTAGCCTCAAACTCACTGTAGAACTTATAAGCAGGAGGACAAACTGGGCCGTAGCGCCATGCTTGAATTTCTGCTTCAAATAATGGTTCGTTGTAGAGCGCCAAATGCAAGCTCTGAGAGTAATATAGAAGCTTCTGAACCTTCATGTTGGTCATTTCAGCTTCTAGACCATCCTCATAAGCTCTCATAATGAAGTAGCAAGCAGCATTGAGACAGTCAATCATGGCTCAATCCACCTCCTTAAATAAAGGTTTTTTATTTGAACAAATTTGCAAAATGTCAACACATAACTATTATAGATGAAGCCTGCAAATAGTGCAAGAATACTGAAAACGGTGTAATAAACCGCATCAAAACAACTTAATTAAATAGACATCTGGGAAGAATAAAATATCCCGCCTCCAATGATAAGAGTAAAGCATTTGGACACAAAACAGCAGCTTTGCAACATAAATTGTCGCCCAAATACTTCACCCAAACGTCACATCACCCATTTCCCGCCGGTATCCGCACAGTAAACGTAGAGCCTTTCCCCTCTTCACTTTCTACCAAAATCTCGCCGCCCATCATCTGACAGTAGTGGCGACTAATTGTCAGTCCCAATCCAGTGCCGCCATACTCTCGCGTCGTCGAAGAGTCAGCTTGCACAAAAGCTTCAAACAACTTGTGCTGTTGTGCTTGGGACATTCCAATTCCCGTATCTTTAACAGAAAAGCAAATCCAATCCGACTCTTGAACATTCAGCAGGCCAGAAGCTATGACAGCCGAATCAGTTTCACCAGCAATTGAATTGTCAACACCCGATCGCCCTAAATTCAACTGGCCACTTCCTGCAATCCGGCTAACACTCAGTGTCACGCTGCCGTTTTTGGTAAACTTAGCAGCATTGTTCAGCAGATGTTGCAGCACTTTCTGCACTTTAGCCAAATCTGCCTGCATTGTACCGACAGTTTGATGATCGCACTCTATTTCTAAAACATTGCCATTCTTTTCTACCGACATTTTCACCGTAAATGCCACACGATTAACCAACGATTCGATGTCAAATTCTTCGATATTGAGTTTCACACTACCCGCTTGAATTTTCGATAAATCGAGGATATCGTTAACCAAAGATAGCAGGTGAGTACCAGCATTCTCAATCTTATATAAGTCGGTAACAAAATCCTTGCACCCGGAATCCCTAGCGTCTTCTAAAAGTAGTTGACTGTAGCCGATAATCGCGTGTAAAGGTGTCCGTAACTCGTGGCTCATATTGGCGACAAACTGGCTTTTAGCAGTGCTGGCGGCTAAAGCCTCTTCCTTAGCTTGTTCCAATTCTTTTGTATGTTCTGAAACTCGCTCGATCAAGTGATTGAGAGACACAGCTAATGAGCCTATTTCATCTTGTCCGGTGACGGGTGCTCGCAAATCAAAATTCGACTCGGAGGCTACTTGTTCGGCTACCTGGGTGACGCTGATGACTGGTTTGGCGATCGCCCGACTGGTACGGTAAGCCACAATTCCGGCGATCGCCCCCGACAGCAGCATACTAATCATGATGATGCCCTTTTCGATTCCTTGGGCATTCTCCATCACTACAGCACCTTGGCGCTCTTGCTGCTGGGCAATATCGAGGACTTTGCTCAATTCCTCAAGGTGGCTGTCGAGCACTTTTGCACCTTCTCCGCTTTCTGTAGCCAACAATTTTCGGGCAGACTCTATCTCCAGAGGCGACAGTTGCGATTGCTGGATTTTCTGCAAAGTTGATTTGAGATTATCGGCGTAGGATTCTAAATCTTCCGTGCAATCTTGCAGTAAACTTTTGAGAACTTCCGGCTTTGCTGCCAGCCAAGCGGGTTGGCTATCAGCAAACTTTTCTATGCGAAACCGCAATTTTTTTGCCTTGAGAATACTCTGGGAAAACAGTTTTTCTTGCAGTCGCAGCTTGGCAGAATTATCGACAAAAGAATCTAGCTGTGCTCCCTGCAATTGTGCAGCCAGCGCTGCATCTTTAAAGTTGCCGAGCAATTGCGCTTGTGCGTGAGCATCATTGAGTTGTTTTAATCCTTCTCCTTGGTGGTAGTCGGCAATCACCAGTCCACTCAGGGAGCCAATAAAGCCGATTCCTATTGCTAGAAAATACCCACCGCCAATTTTTTGATGGATGCGCCAACCTGCAATGTTAGATGGCAAAATTTTGCTGAGTTTCAAGGATGCTCTTTCGACAAAATCATGGATAGATACTTTGGGATGTGCGGTTTCTACAGAAGAAATTTGTTCGGACACAAAGAGCCTCATCAGTTTACCTACATTGCTTTGTTTTGGGTTAACCTCTGGCGTTACCACAGGTTTGTTCTGCTGGTTAAATTGTTCTAACTCTGGATTTAACTCATCCTTGCCTTCCCAAACGGCAACCGATAAACTTGCTGCGTTCCCTGTTTTTTTGAGCAAGTTAATTTTTGACATATGCAACCGCTGTATTCTGTTGAAATCTACCACGCTCTTAAGTTCTCCAAACGGAAAAGCTTGTTGGTTGTCCAGTAGACATCTGCGAAAAAGTATCTGAAACTCCGAGCGAGTCTGAGGATAAACATAAATTCGGTTGATGTCTAATAGATAATTAGGCTGTTGATGGCTGTTGCCAAATTACTTTTTCGACTCGTAAAAGTCTCCAGCAGGCAAAAAAATAAAAATTTATCCCCGCAGCGAATTATTGCCGCATGGAATGTTACAGACAGAATTTTCTGTCTGATGTGTTTTGCCTGTGAGTTGTCCAAAGCTGATATTGTCTGTTGACAATGCACCCGATTCATCAAGCTTTGGGGTTTGGCTGCCAGCAATGCGACGATTGCTTGACGGTTTGTGTTGAGCATCCGACAACGTTGTAGCACAGAATGTCATAAATGCGGCAGTCGATCGAACTTTTGCACCCTGGCGCGATCGACTTTTGGCATCGCTGCCCCGCTTTCGACAAGTCTGAGGCAAAGTTCTCTAAGTTGAGTATAACTTTATGACTTACCAAAAGAAACCGCGTTTCTACGAGTTAACTGTTGGCAATTGCGACCTCTGTAGCGGTCAATTCGATCGCAAGTGCTAACTTACCATTTCTATCCAAAGCTCGATCTGCCAATTCCACCATCCAGCGATTCGGCCGGGCTTGGGGTCTGGCGGCGAGCACCAAAGCCCAAGCTTCCCCTTCTTGGCCGCGGCCGGTCAGAACAGCACAAACAGTCAAAGCCGCAGCCGCAGAACGGCTGATGCCGCTTTGGCAAAGAACGAGAAGCTTGCCAGGGTGCGCCGACATTTTCTGAGCGAAGTCAATAATTTGGAGTACGTCATCAAGTGTAGGCAAGACGCGATCCGGGTCGTCAACGGGGGTTTCGAGGTCGTTAAACGATAGTCGCAGCCGGTTGGGGACTTTGTGAAAACTTTTGGGTTCGGGCACGCCGGGAGTGCCGATCGAGATCAGGTATTTGAGATCGCGCCCCGCAGCCCGATCGATAATGTATTCGCCGACTTCTGCTTCCGAAGCAATCAGGATTTTCGGCAGTTTTTCACCCGAGAAACCCGCAGCAACTTCCGAATCAAAATAAACTGTTTTTACCTCAGCGCGGACATCCGGCAAGTATTGCGCAGCCAGGGCGCGAACGTCAGCAACTTCGCGGTTTAAAGCTGCTTCCAGAGCCAAAACAGCAGCCGGAGACCCAATTTGACCCAGAGATTTAACAGCCTTTTGGCGCACTCCAGGGGTTTCGTCCGCCAGCAGCCGCACCAAACCTGCTACGGCCTCCTCTGTCCCAATTTGCCCCAAAGCCGCAGCAACTCTCCACCTGACATAGGATTCGCTATCCCCTCGCGCGATCGCCAGTCCCGCCGCCACCATTGTTTGCAAGTTAGCATCTCCGGCTGTATTGATGTTCCCGAGGGCAACCGCCGCCCTGCCGCGCACGAAAATATCTCGATCCGAGAGCGATCGCATTACCGCCACCGCAGCCACCTCGCTGCAAATTTCCCCCAAGGCAGAAACTACACTGCCGCGCACATCTGAGTCCTCATGGTTGAGGGCTTGCAGCAGCCCGGACACAGCCGTTTCCGTGCCGATTTGCCCCAAGGCCTCGGCGGCCCTCAAGGAAACTGCATAGGAGTCGGGATCGTGGAGCAATTCTACTAAGCGGGGTACAGCATCGATCGCCCCCATTTTCCCCAAAGCCGCCGCCGCCCTAGCGCGGACGATGTGATTTTCATCTCTGAGGGCGTTGATCAGCCCCGGAACTACTTCAAAAGAGCCGATTTTCCCGCAGTTGACCGCCGCCCGCCAGCGCACCTCGGAGTCTTGATGTTTCAGGGCTTTGAGCAGTGCCGGGACGGCTGTTTTCGGGTTGATTTTGCCCAAGGCCCAAACCGCCCAGGCACGCACCCCAGCAGCTTTGTGGTTGAGGGCTTTTAACAGTGCGGCGGCGGCTGGTTTCGAGTCAATTTCTCCCAGGGCCCAAGCAGCCCAAGCTTGCACTTGGGAATCTTCCGATTCGAGCACCTGCGCTAATTCAATTACTGCCGCCCTTGAGCCAATTTGCCCGATCGCCCGAATGCAATGAAGGCGCACCGCACTGTCTTTATGGTTCAATGCTTTTACCAGCATCGGAATTGCCATGTCGGAACTTGTTAGTGCCAACAGTTGAATTTTGAGCTGCGGCGAAGTTTTGATTTTGCTGATTAAATTTACTGTTTTTATTTGAAACTCCGGCTTTACCATTCCTGCTAGCTTCGAGCCGAGTTTTAAATTTACTTTTAGGGCTAATTTTATGGCGCGCAAAGCCACACTTTGCTGTTCTACTTGCGGCAATATTGTCGCCAATGCGTGCATCCCTTGTTTTTGTTTCAAATATTTTTGGTTAAATAGATCGTCGCTGAGTTCTGGTAGCTCTTGGATGAGGGTGGCTGCTAAGTTCATTGATTTATCCTCATATTTTGGCGATCGCGTGAGATAGCTCTTTTAAATTCGCGGTCTTTAAAAAAATACGGCGGCGCCTACAACACTCAACTTCTAAAAAAAAGATGCACCCCAGATAAAATATCTCTAATTCCACTATTGTTATAACTCCCTAATGATTCATTATCTGTTTTTTTGGGGCGCGAGGCTTAACAATTAGTAGCGCTTGCTGCTTGGCATCCCTGCGCTTTTAACTAGGCGAGCTTCCCTAGATCATTTTATACCAGATTGGCTTCAAATATTGAGCGACTCGGTTGAACGCAGCGAACCGGAAACACGCGGATTTGATACAGTCTGTCAACAAGCGTAGGGCCCATTTTTCAAAACCTCAGCCAAAGCGTTACCGTTATCTCGCAAACCTTCGTAAAAAAATAGCACTTCTCCTTGAATACCTCTCTGGCGGTTGTAAGCAATTACTTGCAACAACAGTTCTGGATTCATGCTATACTTACTGCCTCGATTCGCCAACAAAATACCGGGCGACACGCACTGTAATTGCTCGCCGCTGAGTTGTTCTCCAATCAGTCGATCGACCAATTGTTTATAACCGTTAAAATCGCGGCGGTAAAACTGCGGGTGAAGCATATCAACCAACTTTCTGTCAACCCAAGACTTAGAATCTTGCAAATATTCCACCAGTCCCCATTCATAAGGACTCGGCGACATCGACAGCAACAAATCAGGACTAATCGCCTTCAATTCTCGGTACAATCGCGCCACAAACTCAGTAATCAGATCGGCACGCCAGTGCAGCCAATGTCCCTCTCTCGGATTCTGCGGCGGTTCTCTCCCGCACTCTTGGCGGTAGCGTTTAACCGTTTTTGCGTCATAACCGCCTTCACATGGTAGCGCAATGCGATCGTCTCCTTGAACCCCATTTACCGGATAATTCCTAGCAACTTCCAGCATCAACCCCAGCAAAAAATCTTGCACTTCCGGGTCAAGAGAATTCATCCATTCAAACTTATTTTTCTTAAGTAAATTGCCGTTACAATCGCGCGCCGCCCACTCAGGTTTCTTCGCCAGCAAATGACCGCCATTGAGATCGTAAGAACTCACAAATCCGTATTCAAACCAAGGAATAACTTTTAAACCAACTCTATTTGCTTCAACAATTAATTCTGCCAAAGGGTCGCGCCCTTGATAGCGTGCATCAATTTCCGCCCCAAATTTTTCGCGCATAATTTGAGAAGGATAAGCAGTAAAACCCCGATTCCAAACTACAGGAAAAACTGTATTAAATCCCGTAGCGGCTAGAAAGTCCATTGCCTCTGCAATCCGCTGTTTTGAGGTGATAACTTTGCAGTCGGTGCTGGGTATCCAAACGCCGCGAATTCCTTTATTGTCACGCTCAAAGGTGGTTGGCGTTAGTGGATTTTTTGCGTTGACTGGAACCGCAAACTGCTGTTTTAATAAAGATTTGAAACTGCTAATCACTGACTGGAATGGCTCTAAAAATGGCATTGAGTCTAATGATTTACCAGATTTTGTACAATTTTTTATGATTAGCAACGGGCTACAAGCCCGTTCCACAATTAATCAAATTTCTTGTGGGGTGTTAGCAACGGGCTAGAAGCCCGTTCCACAATTAATCAAATTTCTTGTGGGGTGGGCGGAAGAGCCCGCCCCTGAAATTGTACTATTTAGCTACTCCAGACAACTGCTGGCTCAAGGCTGCTTTCAAAAGCTCGGCCTTATCAGTTTGCTCCCAAGGCAACTCTAAATCAGTGCGTCCGAAGTGACCGTAAGCCGCCACATCTTGATAGAAACGGCCGCCTCTTTCGGCAGGCAAATTCTGCAAGTTAAATGCCTGAATGATGCCCGCAGGACGCAATTCAAAAAGCTGCTTCACAACTTCCAAAAGGCGATCGTCATCAACTTTGCCAGTACCAAAAGTTTCGATCATCATGCTCACAGGACGCGCGACGCCGATCGCATAACTCAACTGCACTTCACACTTTTCGGCCAAACCAGCAGCCACGATATTTTTAGCAACATAGCGACAAGCATAAGCCGCGCTGCGGTCTACCTTCGTGGGGTCTTTCCCGGAAAAAGCGCCGCCGCCGTGACGGGAATAGCCACCGTAGGTATCCACAATAATTTTGCGGCCAGTCAAACCCGAATCTCCTTGAGGCCCGCCGACGACAAATTTGCCAGTGGGGTTGACAAGAAAGCGAGTTTCTGCATCTGGTTTCACGCTAATATCGGCAAACACGGGTTGGACGACAGCAGTCCAAAGGTCTGCTTTAATCTTGGCTTGAACTGCGGCCGTATCAGTAATATCGCCGATCGCCTCAGTGTGCTGCGTAGAAATTAAGATCGTATCAATGCCAACAGGTTTGCCGTCTTCGTAACTTACAGTAACTTGGCTTTTGCCGTCAGGGCGCAGGTAAGGCAATTGACCAGTTTTGCGGACTGCGGCCAGTTGGCGACAAATCCGGTGCGCTAAACTAATCGGCAGAGGCATCAATTCCGGCGTTTCGTTGCAAGCAAAGCCGAACATCAAGCCTTGGTCGCCAGCGCCGATCGCATCCAACTCCTCTTCACTAGATTGTTCCCGACTTTCGTGAGCCGTATTCACCCCTTGGGCGATATCGGGAGACTGAGAGTCAAGAGCCACCAACACTGAGCAGCTATTAGCAGAAAATCCGTTGTCAGGGTGGATATAGCCAATATCGGCTATTTTTTTCCGCGCCAACTCTATGTAATTTACGTGAGCTTTCGTGGTAATTTCGCCCGTCAGCAGCATCAAGCCCGTGTTGACGACAACTTCGGCAGCGACGCGGCTTGTAGGGTCTTCAGTCAGTAAGGCATCTAAGATCGTATCTGAAATTTGATCGCAGATTTTATCGGGATGGCCTTCAGTGACGGATTCAGAGGTGAACAGGTAGCGGCGTGACAATGATTATTTCTCCTTTGATGGGGGCGAATCTGCAAGACATCGGCGACAGACGAGTTATTTTTCAGTAAAGGCTAAGAATCATCGCGTCTGAGCCTCCGTCTAAATTTTGTCGGTGTGCTTCCGTGCTGAAGCAGGATTTGAGATTGGTAAAGTCACACTACTATAGCAAAGTCAGTCGTGGGAAGTCCCGAAAAACTTACATTTTGTAGGATTGTCAATAAGTCTTTGACACCGATCCTCTACCCCCCTAACCTGACAAAGGTAAGATACAGTCAGGGTATCGCTTCGCAGAAGGACTATGGCAGGAATCGAAAAATCACCAAACTCAATCCAAACGGTTGCAGACCTGGAATTTCCCGGCGGCCCGATACCGCTTGACTCTCCATTTTATATCGATCGATCGCCCGCCGAAGCCCGAGCTTGTGCAGAAATTGGCAAACCCGGGAGCCTAATTCGGATTAAAGCTCCCCGAAAAATGGGCAAAAGTTCGCTGATGCTGCGGATAATTCACGCTGCGGTCGATCGCGCATACCGCACAGTCACTGTAGACTTTCAGCAAGCCGACGCAGCCGTTTTTGCTAGTTTAGATAAATTTTTGCGCTGGCTGTGTGTCAATGTCGCTCGCCAACTCAAACTAGAACCAAATCTCGACGAATTTTGGGATGAAGATATGGGGAGCAAGGTTAGCTGCTCTCTTTACTTTGAGAACTATTTGCTTGAACAAATTGATAGTCCCGTTGTCTTGGTACTTAACGAAGTAAACATCGTATTTGAACGCACCAATATTGCTAGAGAATTCCTGCCGCTGCTCCGTTTTTGGTACGAGCAAGCTCGCGCTAGCGAAACTTGGCAAAAACTCCGCATCGTCGTCATTCACTCGACCGAAATTTATATTGCTTTGAGTCTCAATCAATCTCCATTTAATGTAGGATTGCCGATTAAACTCTCAGAATTCAGTGCCGAGCAAGTCCAAGATTTGGCGCGCAGGCACGGACTGAACTGGAGCGATAGCTATCCGAACGAGCAATTAATGAAAATGGTAGGTGGGCATCCTTATTTAGTGCATTTAGCGCTCTACCACCTGACAATTTTGCGGCAAAACCGACTGTCTGGTGCCCAGAATCAGTCTGGGGAGGAGTTGGAGCGATCCGAGTTAGAAGAACTATTAACAGCAGCTCCTACTCAAAGCGGAATTTATAGCGACTACTTGCGCAATCAGTCGATCGCGATTCAACAGAATCCCGAACTCGCCGTTGCATTCCAACAGGTTCTTGATGCTAAAAATAGCATTCACCTCGAACCTTTGATTGCCTATCAGTTAGACAGCATGGGACTTGTCAAATTAGAGGGAAATAACTGTAGCTTATCTTGCGAATTATATCGCCTGTATTTTCAAGAGCAAAATTTGTGCGAGGACAATTTCTCGGCTGTTGTTTTTGAGGAGTTGCAGCAAGAAAATGAAAGGCTGCAAGGTTTGGTGAATGTGGACGAACTTACTCAAATTGGCAACAGACGACATTTTGACAGTTGCTTGCGAGCGGAATGGAAACATATGGCTCGTGACGGGTCGCCGATATCTTTAATTTTGGGCGATATTGATTATTTCAAAATATATAATGATACCTACGGACATCAAGCTGGAGATAATTGTTTGCGATCGGTAGCTCAAGCAATTCGTCGCTCGCTCGATCGTCCTGCTGATGTCGCCGCTCGCTACGGTGGCGAGGAATTTGGTGTGATTTTACCTCAAACTGATGCGGCGTCCGCTCTGCTGGTTGCCGAACACATTAGAGCGAAAATAAAAGCTTTGAATATTGTTTTTGACCCCGAAAGTGTTGACTGTCTGCCTAATTCTGTGGTAACGATTAGTTTGGGAATTGCCAGCGTTGTTCCGGGCCCGGATAATGATGCAGCAACGCTGGTACTAGCCGCTGATGAGGCTCTTTATGACTCGAAAAGGCACGGGCGCGATCGATTGACTATGAGCACGCTTTTGAATTTTCGATTTGCTGCGGTGAATTAGGATTCATCTCA
>JAYUGZ010000528.1:0-3998 GCA_043767465.1 Cyanobacteriota bacterium | reverse complement strand
TCAAACCCTCTATAACGCCTTGAATTATCGCCTTTTGCAACGACTTTAGGCGTTTTTGTGTTTGTTCGTACACCAGATCGTCTAAACAAATGATTGCTTCTTCTACGGTCATTTTTTTTCTCCCCTCATATTGTTATGGCTTAAGTTACTTGTCCAGCAACTACAGGTTTTGTTCTTGTATTTATGTTATAGACGGTTTGGTTGAAATTTACTAGGGTTGGAAAATTTGAAATATATCTTGATAAATATGACTTTTATGAATCAAGATTCATGACTTTTATGAACTTGATTTACTTGACAAATGGTTGATGTGTTAGTGTGAATTCACGAATTTCAATCAGGACTTAGGTAAAGGTAATTTGACGCGCTATTCATCAGCCTCTGTGTGCTTAAGGCGCACGCTACAGATAGAGGTTCTGCGTCCAAGAGGGTAATCAAGAGTAATGAAGCTGAAGTTATACTGAAAGAGAGAAAATTAATTTATTTTGAGAGATGATGGAAGCCGATTATCACAAGGCATTAAAACAGATAGAAACGGGAGATTTATCAGGTGCGCTGCAAAGCCTCGATCGCATTCTGAAAAAAAATCCCAAGTTCGCACCAGCTTACCGCCCCAGAGCACAGGTGCGCCAACAACTCCAGGATTTACCAGGTGCGATCGCCGATTACAAAGAAGCGATGCGCTTACAGCCGACGGCGATGTCATTTGGGGAACGGGTTTCAATTCAGTCGCAGATTATTGACCTCGAAAATGCGATCGTACAGGCGCGCTTGCTAAATACCTCAAAACACCTGTCGTCCCCGCTTTTCTTCGAGGAGGCGCGCGGTAAGGTCGATCGCGGGGAATATTCACAAGCTTTGTCCGACCTTGATTTAGTGTTGCAAATGCAGCCCGATCGCCCGGAAGTTCTTTGTCAGCGGGCCAAGGTGCACGCCAAGCTGGGAAACCCCGCATCAGCCGTTGAGGATATCGCCCGGGCTTGTACTCTGGAGCCACACAATCTCGAATTTCGGCTTGCTAGAGGTATGGTGCGTTTGTCTGTGGGAGATGGAGCCGGGGCGATCGCGGATTTCACTCATTTAATCCAGTTTGAGGGCGATCGCACTCACCTGTTTTTGCACCGGGGACATGGTTACTTTTTAGTCGCAGATTTGGACAATGCTTTTAAGGATTATTCTAATGCGATCGCCATGTGCGATCGGGATGCACAAGCTTTTGCGAGTCGCGCCAAAGTGCAGCAAGCTTTGGGGAATTTAGAAGAAGCCGTCGCCGATTTCCAGCAAGCGGCTGCCCTTTGGCTCAATCAAGGCAATTGGGAAGCTCACAAACAGGCGATCGGGCAAGCTAACTCAATCAAACCACAAGCTGAGGCCAAAAAAGCGGCTGAATCAAGCATCATTCGAGTCCCGATTAAATATCGTTTCGGAGGAGTGCCAGTCGTCGAAGTTATATTTAATAATGATTATCCCTTAATTTTTGATATGCTTCTGGATACCGGAGCTAGCATGACAGTCATTACGCAGCGCATGGCTGATGCCCTGAGAATTGTGCCCTCTGGAAGTTGTCAGGGCTCAGTTGCTGATGGTAGTTTTGCGATATTTAATTTGGGTTGGTTGAAATCTGTGGCAGTGCAAACGGCTGTTATCTATAATGTACAAGTTGCGATCGCCCCTAGGTCAAATGAGGGGCTTTTAGGACAAGATTTTCTTGCTCATTATAATGTACGGATTCTCGAAAATGAAGTAGAATTTCATCCCCGATAATCTCTGCTTGTCTAGCGATCAATCGCGGTAGCTTCCTCAAAAATCAGGCAGATTCATTCTTCCGCAGCCCGACAGGGACTTAAGTCCCTGTCTAATAGCTAAAGTCGGTTAAAACCGACTCATAAGCTCATCGGCATTTGGATTGCTACAGTCGTCTTTAGACGACTTCAGCTATGAGACAGGGGTTTAAACCCCTGTCGGACTTTCGGAGTGTCGGACTACTACAGCTTTGATAAAATGAATCAGCCTGCTTAATTTTTAATCTTGTTCACGTAGCCCCACAAACTATAATCGCGGCTCAGCCAACCCCGGAAAAAAGCCATTTGACTCGGATCTTCTTGCACCCGTTTGTAGCGGTAAATAATTCGTTCGTTAATCATTTGCAGCGCCGTATTTTTGTTATTAGCAGCTTTCAGCGCTTCCCTGGTGCGCGCGTCAAAAATACCAGTTTGCGGCAATCCTAAAGCTTGCTGCAAAAATGTAATAGAATTGTTAATACCGAAATTAACAGCGGTGTCAAACATCACGATCGCCAAAGCAGGCTGCATCGTGTCCGAAAGGCTCGAATCCCAGTAATATTTATAAATTTCTAGGAGCTCTGCTTCCGACATCTGTGTAACGTCGAGGGGCGGCAGCCCGCGACTGTAGCGGTAGGAGTTGTATTCGGTTTGCAGGATACCCCGATAAGTTCTCCCGCCCTTATCTGCGGGGTGATTGCTGAATCCACCCTCAAAATATAAAGTGAAATAAAGCGCTGTTTGAAATACTCGCTGCCGAAAGTTGGCTGTTTGCTGTTGTGCCAGAGTCTTTTGGGCAAAGGGTAAGGGGATTGCCAAGGCTAACAAGAGTATCCCCAGCATGAGGTTTGGTTTCCACTTGATGTGATGTTGGCGTCCTGAAGCTTGCTTGTCGCTCATAAATTCTCTGTGACGATCGCCCGTAGTTCCGCTAAAACTGCTACTCTGCAAATTAATCTAGATTCAACCTTTAACTTGATAGCACAGATAGGCCGCCAAATGAATTCCGATTTTCGCAACCAATCAGAAACACCCCAATTAGAAGATGCTGCATCGCTGACTGTCGTTGCAGAAATGTATTACTCCCAAGGCAATTTAGCAGCAGCCGTTGCTGCTTGTCGCCAAGCTCTGGAATTACAACCGGATTGGGCGGCGGCTTACGTGACAATGGGCAATGTGCAGCAAGCAAGCGGGCAAATTGAGGAAGCAATGCGCTTTTATTCTGAGGCGATCGCCCTGAATCCCGATTTTGCTGAGGCTTATGCTAATTTAGGCAGTATGCTCTACAAACAAGGGCATTTGTTGGAGGCGATTGTCAATTACCAAAAGGCGATCGAACTTAAACCAACTTTGGCTGCTGCTTACTGGAATTTGGCAGGCGCACTGAAGCAGCAGGGGCAGCCGGATGCAGCGGTAGCCTACGAGCAAAAAGCTCTCGAACTCAATCCCCATCTGGCTCAGGTAGATTTTCACATAAATTTAGGCGATCGATTAGCGAGACAGGGGCAGTTAGATGAGGCTGTGGCGGCATGGCAACGGGCGATCGCTTTCAAGCCCGATTTACCCGAAGCATACTGTCAAATTGGCATAATTTTGCGCCACCAGGGCAAGTTTAAAGACGCCATACCCAACCTGCAAAAAGCCCTAGAAATCAAACCAGATTTTATTGCCGCCCACCAACATTTGTGCGGCATCCTCAGAGATAACAGTGATTTAGCGGCAGCGCGGCAAGCCGTGCACCAATACAGCCAAATCTGTGCCGAAACCGATCCGATTATGACGGCGATTTACTTCGTCAGCACCTATCAAGTCTCAGGATTGAATCAAATTGCGGGCGATCGATTTTTAGAGCTAGAATCGTACTTGCAGCAAAACTTAGAAACGGCTAGCTTGATAGAAATTAAATCGCTTTATGCAAACTTCTTATTCAGCACGCCTTATTTGCGAGATGACTTGGCAGCCAACTCGAAACTTTACAGATTAATTGCCCAAAAGTACATCGAAAAATGTATCAAACCTAATTTTTCTCAACCCGCAAATTACAGTTTCAAACCAAAAGCACCAGCCAGCAAGTTAAAAATCGGGTTTTTGTCCAATCACTTCAGCCGGCATTCTGTCGGTTGGTGCAGCGCTGACATTCTTTACGAATTGTCCGAGATTACACCCAATTTATATTTATACGCTTCCGAAAGAATTGTTGAGGACGATCGCACTCAG
>JAYUGZ010000527.1:0-4000 GCA_043767465.1 Cyanobacteriota bacterium | reverse complement strand
GTATTGTTTTAGTATTGCAAATTCTTGGAATTGACATATACTTTATTCATAATGGGAATTGGGGCATAAAAAATAAAAAAGTCACTATTCCCATTATCCTATATACATTCTCATAGTACAGCAAAAGACCGAGAAAAGTCAACACACCTACCAACGCAATTTTCGACATATGCAAAGTTTTAGAAATACCGAATCCACAAAGCAATTGATGAAAAAGTTAAGAGAGGGGTTAAAAATAGCTTTTGTTGGAGAAGTTAATAGTGGCAAATCTTCTACAGTTAATGCTATTCGGGCGAAGAAGTTGCAGAGGTATCTATCATCACGGGATTTACATCAAGTAACGATCCATACGAAGTACCCACATTGTCTAAAGCTGTGAAGATTATTGATACGCCTGGATTGAGAGCGCCAGGAACAGATGTAAGTATCTACAGGGGAGCAGATTTACTTGTTTATTTCGTTAATGCTGCATCTGGCTGGACTGCGAGTAATAAGACAGATTGTTTTATCTTAAAACAAATATATGGCTCTCACATCGTTATAGCCATCTCTAAAATAGACACAGCTTTCCCAAGAGAGGACTGGTTAAAGATAAAGCATCAAATCGAAAGATATTTAGGTCATTCATATTCCATTAACCCTCCTGTCACCCAACCTCTTGTCCCACCGACAATCTGATTCATTTTCACCATCTCAAAGGGCGAGGATTGCACGCAGGGTGTGAAGTGTAGTTATCCCGTAGGCCGATCGCCCCAGTAAACAAAGGGCGATCGCCCTTTTGTCACACTACAGTTATGGTATAATATCCGAAAATAACCTCGCCAATATTGCACAAAAATTATGCCTATTGACATAGAGATTTTTCAAACTATCGTCAAGATGCCAGAATCTCTAAAAACAGAAATATTGCATTATGCAAAATATCTACTTGAAAAACACGGAACAAGTGAATCATCTCAAGAAAAGCTTGAAGAACTTCATGGTTATGGCAGTTGGATAGGTCAGATATTTATGTCAGATGATTTCGACCAACCACTCGAAGATTTAAAGGAATATATGTAACATGAAATTCCTTTTAGATACTCATGCCTTTCTTTGGTATTTACTGGGCGATCCCAATCTAGGTAGTAAAGCGAAAGAAGCGATTGATACTAAAACAGATTTGTATTTTAGTATTGCCAGCCTTTGGGAAATGTCTATTAAAATCAATATCGGTAAGCTGCAATTGAATCGATCATTTGAAGATTTGCCGAAGGAATTGCAATTCCTTAACGTTCAAATTCTACCAATTACATTTGAAGACACTGAGTTTTATGTAAGTCTTCCTCTCCATCATCGAGATCCGTTCGTTAGCGTAGCGTGCGCTTAGCGCAATCGCATTCTGGTAGCACAGGCGATGAATCATTCTCTTGTTTTAATTAGTTGCGATTCGGCTTTTGATGCTTATCCGATTCAGCGGGTGTGTCATAATCAATGCGAACATCTTGGAATCGCGATCGCCCCACCAAGCATATTCCATTAACACTCGTGTCACCCCAACCTCTTTTTCCACTGACAATCCGATCCATTTCCATCATTCCAAAGGGCGCTGATTGCACAGAGGGGACGCGCGGCGTAGCTATCTCGTAGGGCGATCGCCTGTGTCAAACAATCTTGACGACGATCGTGGAGATTGGGAAAAATACGATCTATGATAGATTTAAGCAATTATTCTCAAAAACCTATGGAATACAATCAAATCATCACGATTGAACCTGGAAAACGCAGCGGCAAGCCATGTATTCGGGGAATGCGAATTACTGTGTACGATATCCTAGAGTATCTAGCTGGTGGTATGACAGAGGCAGAAGTTCTAGAAGATTTTTCGGAACTCACTTCCCAAGATATCAAAGCTTGCCTTGCCTTTGCGGCTGACCGTGAGAAAAAATTATTTTTGGCATCCATTTGAAACTACTACTGGACGAAAACTTGTCAGACGGAATTATTCATAGGATTATCGATTTGTATCCAGATTCCGCTCATGTCAAAACCTTGGCACTTACGAATACTGAAGATTCAATTATTTGGGAATATGCAAAGGCGAATAATTTCGTAATTGTTTCCAAGGATTCTGATTTTCATCAACGGAGTTTACTGTACGGTCATCCACCCAAATTTATCTACCTTCGCATTGGTAACAGTCCAACATCCAAGATCGTTCAGATATTAAGAGATAATTTTGAGATTATAATTCAATTTTGGAATAGCGAAGTAGAAAGCATCTTGGTATTGGCTTAATGCTTTAGGGAAGCCCCAGAAAGCATATTCCGTTAACCCTCGTGTCACCCCAACCTCTCTTTCCGCCGACAATCCGCTCCATTTCCACCATGTCGTGCCATGATTGCACACAAGGGGTGAACCGTAGCTATCCTGTAGGGCGATCGCCCCTCAAAAGCAAGCGCGATCGCTTAACTTCTAAGACAGTCCCTACTAAACTAATTGCCAGCGCAAAGAATCGAAATATCGCTGTATTGCTTGAACATTGAATCAGCACTCACAAGCGTCATATCCTCAATTTGAGCCTGAGCAATCAGCATTCTATCAAAGGGGTCTCGATGATGTAATGGTAACGCAGCCGCTCGTAAAGCATGAGGCGCTCTAATTTCCAAATACTGCACACCTAACTGTACCATGCGACTAGAAATGTAGCTATCTATCGGTTCTGGCAGCGGCAACTTTCCGATCGCATTTTTTATACCTATTTCCCAAATACTAGCAACAGAAAACCACAATTCATTCATTTCATCGGCAATATGGGCGATCGCCTCCTCATTCAATCGCTCTGGTTGGGCAAACCACCATAACCAACACTGCGTATCCAGCAAAAGTTTCACTTTTAATCCCCCTCGAATGCTGCCAAAATCTCTTTTGGCAAAGGATCGTTAAAGTCCTCTGGTACAATAAATCTCCCTCGATCTTGCCCTAAACTAGCTCGTCGATTGGATGAATTACGAAACGGAACCAACTTCGCTATTGGGATAGATCCGTTTGAAATAATAATTTCTTCTCCGAGTTCCACACGCGACAATAATCCTGATAGATTTGTCTTAGCTTGATCGATATTTACAGTTTCCATGTTCTTAAAAAACTAAGTCCATAAACTAAGTTTACTCGGCTTGTGAAAGTTATGCAAGTTGGTAGCTTTTCCCTTGAACGATCGCCCTTCTTGCATATTCCCTTAACCCTCGTCTCACACAACCTCTTTTTCCACTGACAATCTGATCCATTTCCACCATTCCAGTGCGATGATTGCACGGATAGCGTCAAGTGTAGCTATCAGGTAGGGCGATCGCCCTATCAACACAAAGGGCGATCGCCCCTGACACCAAATACCACACACTGCAATAAGTCTACGAGTTGCGATCGCCCTGACTGTTTTTTCCCATAATCACTCAACACACCGAACCCAGTCAAAACCACAGGAACCTAATCACAATTCAGTACAAAAGTCAATACCGTTTCATCAATTCCCTTGAGTTTCAGTGGCTTATATTTAACAATTCGACCTTCCTCAACATAATCTGCAACCGCCGCCGAAATCAGCACAGTGTTTGGTTCCGCTACTTCTTGCAAACGGGCAGCAATATTCACACTAGGCCCGATCGCAGTATAATCCGATCGGTCAGGCCCACCAAACATCCCCACCACCGCAGTACCCTGGTGAATTCCACAGCGAAACCGCACCGGAGGTACCCCATTTTCCCCCACAATTCCCTGCTCCAACCACCGCTGGTTAAGTTCCTTCAGGGCTCGCAGCATTTGACCAGCAGCAGCTACAGCGCGGCGGACTTGCTCGTTAGGTGTTAGTTCCTCCGGCGCGCCAAACAAAGCCATTACCGCATCTCCGACAAACTTGTCCACAGTACCGCCGCTGTCAAAAATAGCCTTAGTCATTGCCGCCAAATATTCATTCAACAGCTCAGCTACCCGGCGCGATCGCAGCGTATTTGCCATTTCAGTA
>JAYUGZ010000526.1:0-1535 GCA_043767465.1 Cyanobacteriota bacterium | reverse complement strand
TCCCTTCTCGATTGAAGCATCCGATAATTTCAAGCGTTCTTTCAAGAAACTTGCCAAAAGTTTTTAGGATTTTCTAGTTTTTATGATTTGGAGATGATTGATACAGCGTTGACGCGGTTGAAGATCGCGCTCATACCAGACGAGGATGTGTTGTGAGCGCGATCGCCGGAAAGTTGGGTGCCGATCAAACTGATTCCTTTAATTGAACTGTGTTTGTTGGCTCTAGAATCAGATATCCATCAACTGATGAGGATTCTGATAAGCTAGCCAACTTATGTTCAAACTCAGACGGCTTCATTTGCTGTTCTTCCAAAAGCTCGTACTGTGCAACATAACCCTCAAAGACAGCACCTCTGGCAATCAGCTTTCTCAGAGCAGGAATAAGCATTTTCTGTTCTTTCTCTAAACCAATCCCCACGTTTTGGTTAAGACCTGACCCACCTCCTGAGAACCAACCTTTTGAGTACCACGTCTCATTGATTTTGCGTCTCAACTCATCAATCCAGCCTAAACCTTTCTTTTCATCGTAAACAAAATCTAACCACTGAGTTAATTCTGCAACTGATACATCATCCACAAAATCTGTTGCCAAAAAGCGTTCAGGATACTTCCCTACCAAAATTTCTTTTGAAATACGGTGCGCTTGAGTTTGCCAGAATGTATTCATTTCCTCTATTTCTTTGTGTGCAATGTCCAGCATTCCCAGTTCAGCCGTGCATCGCGCTTGAGCAAGGGCAGTTAGTGAGAAATACTCCTCGTTCGCCATCGCAGTTTCAATCGTACTTGCTTCGGAGAAAAGTTCTCTGTAGCGCATATTAATTTCAGCAAGTGTATTCCGCGAATTATGCATAATAGTATGACGATGCTCAGAAGCTGTTCTTGCATCAATTTTCAGTAGTGCGTTCAGTGCAGCAAAAAGTTTGGCTCGCTCACTACTTTCAAGAAAATACTTAATCGCCTGTACATCTTTTTGAATTTCCTTTAATCTGCCATCAATTGTATTTAATTTATTATTGATTGCAACAAAACCGATAGAACTGACAACTAGCCCTAAACCAGATAAAACTGCCGTGCCTGTGGCAATTTGAAGAATCTGTTGAGTTGATTCTGAAAGTGTGTTAATTTGACCGGAAAGTTGCATTAACTGATTGGTGTTGAACTTTGTCATATCCTTCAGTTGATTCAGTTGAAAATTGGCAACAATTCCCGGAATAAAATCTAGTCCTGGAATGGCGCTGAGTGGATTCAACCCAACTGGAATCAGATGCCGAATAATTTGCCCTGCATTGGGAGTTCCTGTCGCCCAACGAACCACACCACCATAAAGCTGGTATTTTCCAGTCGCCAAGCCTATTAGAGTCTCATCTGGGATAGCTCTAGCAACAGTCCAACCAGGGAATATCATAGTGTCCTCGAATCTTGTTTAAATTGGCTATTGCCGATCGCAGATAACCTCGATCCGAGCGCCCTTATCGATTTCTCGTGTCGCGATCGCAACCAGCTTTTGTATAATAACAGAATCTTACCTGTCATCA
>JAYUGZ010000525.1:0-9942 GCA_043767465.1 Cyanobacteriota bacterium | reverse complement strand
ATCACAGGTTCAAAGCCCAGTCGCTGAAAAACCAGTTCGGCTTGAAAAGTTTTGCCTTCTCCTTTGCGGCCGTGAATTCCTAAAATTAGGGGAACTCTTACCCCGGGCAAATTTAAAAAGTTTTTAGTGATGTGCACCGCAACTTTATCGAGAAAGTTAGGAGAAATGTAATAACTCATCGGTAGATTTGTTTGAGGATTAATGGCTTCTGCTGTTACGATTCTATGACAAAACTAACAACCTGCATCGTTCAACTGGATTTTTGTCGTACAATCGAGACCTGCACATAATTTTTTAAGGAGCAATTCGTGAGTCCACAAACCTTACTAAAAGAACCCTTAGTCCAAGTCGAAGCCAGCCCGTTTAGTTCCGAAAGCTTTGACAAATATGTAATGACAACTTACGGGCGTTTTAATATTGCCCTAGAACGGGGCCTCGGCTGTCGCGTTTGGGATACCGAGGGCCGCGAATATCTCGATTTTGTGGCGGGTATTGCTACCTGCACTCTGGGCCACGCCCACCCGGCAATGATTGCAGCGGTAACTCAGCAAATTCAGACGCTGCACCACGTTTCTAACCTTTATTACATCCCCGTACAGGGCGAGCTGGCGAAGTGGCTTGTAGACCATTCTTGTGCGGACAGAGCCTTCTTTTGCAACTCGGGCGCTGAAGCTAATGAAGCGGCAATTAAACTTGCCCGCAAGTACGCCCACGAAAAATTAAATATCTCGAATCCGACAATCATTACCGCCGTGGCGAGTTTCCACGGGCGGACTTTGGCGACAGTTACGGCAACTGGACAGCCAAAATATCAGAAGGGTTTTAGCCCGTTGGTTCCCGGATTTCACTATGTGCCGTATAACGATATTAGTGCGCTCGAACTGGCGATCGAACAACTCGACAAAGATGAACGCCAAGTAGCTGCAATTATGATGGAAGCGCTGCAAGGTGAAGGCGGAGTTCGCCCGGGAGATATCGCCTACTTCCAGCGAATTCGGGAAATTTGCGACGAAAAAGGCATTTTGCTGATTCTCGATGAAGTGCAAGTCGGGATGGGACGCACCGGCAAGTATTGGGGCTACGAAAACCTCGGGATTGAACCGGATATCTTTACGTCTGCCAAAGGATTGGCCGGCGGTATCCCGATCGGCGCTATGCTATGCAAGTCTTCCTGCGATGTATTTGAACCGGGAAGTCACGCCAGCACTTTCGGCGGCAATCCTTTTGCTTGCGCTGTCGCTTTGTGCGTTTGCCAAACTTTGGAACGGGAAAACCTTCTGGAAAACGTGCAGCAGCGCGGAGAACAGTTGAAAGCTGGGCTCAACAAGTTGGCGGCCGCATATCCGCATTTGATTGCTGAGGTGCGCGGCTGGGGCTTGATTGTCGGGTTGGAATTGCAGGCTGATATTGCACTAACATCGGCCGATATTGTTAAATCGGTGATCGCCGCTGGTGTGCTGTTGGTTCCCGCCGGGCCGAAAGTGCTGAGGTTTGTCCCGCCACTGATTGTCTCTGCTGCGGAAGTCGATCGGGCTTTGCTGGCTGTGGAGTCAGCGCTGCGCTCTCAAGCGGTACACTAAATCTACAGAGTTGATTTTAGTGGGCTAGATCGCTGTGGCACGCGGGCGATCGCCATATGTCGGCGCGTTATTGAGACTAAACCCGGTTTATTTCGAGATTTCTCGTTAGCAAACCCTATAGTTGCCAAAAAATCCGGTTTCGCAGTCTAAAATCTATCAGGGTAAAAATTAAACCCGCCCCGCTGGAAGTCAGTCGGGGCGGGTTTGTCAAGTTTAGGACTTGCACAGAAACCTGTTTTTTTAGGCAAATACGTGGTGGGGATGTGTATGGTGGAAAAACCTAGTTCCTTTAATCTCCCTCGGCGACTCCTACCTGCGGTTAGAGATTGAAATTTAAACCAGGAAGTGATTTAATTGCTGCACGGAAGCAGCGATCGTATCGTTAATAGTTCGGCGGAATGCACGATGGACGAACAGCGTCGCGAAACTGATGTTAATATGCTCCGAGCGCTGCTGTCCAATCCTGTGGACTCAGGAATAGATTTGATTTTGAAGACTGACTCAAAGTCGATCGACTTTGGGTTCGTGCAAATACTTTACTTGGAAGTGCCGGCACTGACGCGAGACAGTTTGTTCAAAGCTGCTAGTTTTTTCCAAAGGACGATCGAACCCTTAGAATCTGCAAAGGGCAATTCTAGAACCGGGGTAGCATATCTGGTTTTTTTAGCAGAAGTATTGCAAGCAGTGGCGCGCAGCCCTGATTCGCAGCACGTGTACGCGCTACTGAAAACCAATTTAAACAAACTAGACCAGAATTTTGCACAACTGCTGCGTCGCTGGGCAACTTTGGCGCTTGGTGCGGCCAAAGAATCCGAGGCGATGCGTATTGCAGCTTCGATCGGCAATCTGAGCAACAAAATTGGGCGGTTTCCCCTCGGTAGCAAGGCCAATAACTTGGAAATCGAAATTGCTGGTTACGAAACAGTTGCTAAGGTGTTTACCCGCAAAGACTTTCCCCAAGAGTGGGCGGTGATGCAAAACAATCTGGGTAACGCTTACACCTTTCGCCCTAAAGGTGATAAAGCTCAAAATATCGAAATTGCGATCGCTTGCTTTGAAAATGCCCTGCAAGTGCGGACTCGCCAACAGTACCCATCCCAGTGGGCGACGCTGCAAAACAATCTGGGAAGCGCTTACAGCGATCGCCTCCGGGGAGATTTGGCAGACAATCTCGAACACGCCATCGCCTGCTATCAAAACGCACTGCAAGTTCGCACCCGCGAGGCTTTCGGGGGAGACTGGGCGAGCACTCAAAACAATCTCGGCCGCGCTTACAACCGCCGGCTGCGGGGCGACAAAGCCCAAAATCTGGAACTGGCAGTTGCTTGCTTTCAAAATGCTTTGCAAGTCTACAACCGCAAGGTGTTTCCCCGGCGCTGGGCGACGACTCAAAATAATTTGGCAAATGCTTACTGCGAGTTGCTGCGCGGGAACCGAGCCGAAAATCTTGAATACGCCATCACCTGCTACCAGAGAGCTTTGCAAGTGCGGACTCGCGAAGCTTTGCCACTACAGTGGGCGACGACTCAAAGGAATTTGGGCCGGGTGTTTATGGATCGGATTAAAGGCGATCCGGTGGACAATGTGGAAATGGCAGTTGCCTGCTTTCAAAATGCTTTGCAAGTCTACACCCGCACCAAATTTCCCGAAGCTTGGGCTTGGATTCAAACTTACCTGGGCAGGATCTACAGCCTGCAGGTGACAGGGGAAAAAGCCGAAAATACCGAAATGGCGATCGCCTGCTATCAAAATGCTTTGCTCTTTTGCAACCGCCAAAAAACTCCCGAACGCTGGGCCATGCTCTGCGCCTACCTCGGACGCGCTTTCAGCGAACACCTCAAAGGCGAAAAAAACCGCAACCTCAAAAGCGCGATCGTCTGGTACCAAAATGCCTGCCAAGTCTACACCCAGTCGTCGGCTCCCAACCGTTGGGCGATGCTGCAAATTTATCTCGGGCGCGCTTTTGCCCAACTGACGGAGACGGAAAACTCGTCTCACCTGGAGCGCGCGATCGCCTGCTATCACAGTGCCGGCCAAGTCTACACTCGCGAAACCTATCCCCACCGCTGGGCTCAAATTTTATTTTATTTGGGTCAAGCTTACCGAGTTCGAGGCGAGTTGTTTCGCGCCTACGGCGTGTTTGCTGCTGCTGTCGATGCTGTGGAATTCTTGCGCTGCGAAGTTGGGGTGGATGTGGCCGATTTGGGCGATTCCCTACGGGATAGCTACGCCGCGCGTGCGAGTACCGCCAAAGCTAAATTAGCCCGCACTTGGACTGAACTCTATCAAGGCCTGGTGGAAGTTTGCTTAGAACTTGGCCCCAACCAGCCAGAATATCGCGCTAAAGCCCTGGAATACGCCGAACGCCACAAAAATCGAAATTTGGTAGAACTGCTGGTTAAATGCCAGTTGATGCCGAAAGGTGACATTCCCGCAGCGGTGCTGGGCGAGCTGGAGTCGCTGCAACTGGAAATAGCCAGGGAACAGCGCCACCAAGAACAGCGAGAGTCTGAGTACAAGACTACCTTGATGTCTGAGGGCGACAGCCAAGGTTTGAACAGCGGTTCTCTGCTGCCAAACTCGGATTTCATGCACTTAAATCAATTGTGGCAGCAGTTGGATGGCTTGATTGCTCGATCGGTGCAGGCAAATGACCCTTTCTTCAGCCTAGCTCGCAAAGTTGAACCGATTACTTTCGAGCAAATTTGCCAATTGTTGCCGGATGCCAATTGCGCTGCTGTGGTGTGGGCGAATTTGGGGGATTTGCTGGTGGCTTTTGTGGTGGTGAAGAGTGCAAAATATCCCGCCGTTCACCTGTGTTCGCCGGAAAATGCTGTGGCTGCCGAAAGTTCGGCCCAGGAGTATCTCAGCGCTTATTCTGAACAAAAAGGTCGTTGGATCAATCATCTCCCGGCTCGCCTCAAACGTTTGGCTGCGCTGCTGGAAATCGATCGAGTGGTGGCGCTGATTCCCCAGAATTGCGATCGGCTGATTTTTGTGCCGCACCGATTTTTGCACGCTTTGCCGCTCCACGCTTTGCCTCTGGGGGTGAGAGAGGGGTTTGAAAGCGGCGGAGGCAGTTTTAGGTCTAATTGGGGATCGAACAGCGGTTTTGATGTGGAGACGCACAGCGGTGGGGATTTTTCTCAAGGTTCGGCTTTTGGGGAGGTTGCAGCGCCTGTTTATTTGATCGATCGATGTGCTGGAGGAATTCGCTATGCTCCTAGCTGTCAGCTTTTGCGGTTGAAACAAATCGCGCGCAGTGCTGCTATTGGCCGCTACAGACCGCGTTTGGAACACATTTTGGCAGTCCCCACTTTCAACAAAAATTCGCTCTACAGCAACATAGAAATCGGCACTATTTCCCAGTATTTTTCTAGTGCAGAAGTTTTGCGCCAGAAGCCAGTCATTAAACAGGCTTTTTCCCGAGCAATGTCTACGAATCACGGGCATTTCCGCAGGCTTACAGGGCAGTTTCAGCAGAAAAAATGCGCTCACTTTGCTTGTTTGAGTTGGCTCGATCTGGCTGTGCCTCTCAACTCTGCGGTGTGTTTGAGGAAGGATTCTCTGAGTTTGGAAGAAATTTTCAATCTGGATTTTCGGCAATACTTTTTAGTTACTTTATCGGCTTGCGAAATTGCCGCCAGCTCCCAGGGCGGTACTACCGATTTTGTCGGTTTGTCGGCGGGTTTTTTGTATGCTGGTACTTCTAGTGTTGTCAGCAGTCTTTGGAAGGTGAACGATATTTCAACGCTGTTGTTGACGAGCAAGTTTTATGAAAATCTCGGACACTTTCCTCGGTTGCAGGTGGGAGATGTGGCGCGAGCGCTTTCGGACGCTCAAAGGTGGCTGCGGGATTTGACTGGCGAGGAGTTGGAGGTGTTGCTGGCGGATTTTCAACCTCAGATTGCGCAAACGTTCGATCGGCTTTCTCAAAGTTCTCGCCTGATTGCGGAGGCTTCTTTGCAGCAAATTCGCAACCGCAAACGCTGTCCTTTTGCCAATCCCTATCACTGGGCTGCTTTTACGGCTACTGGGGTTTAGTCAATTGACTGTTGACTGTTGACTGTTGACTGTTGACTGTTGACTGTTGACTGTTGTCATACAAAATCCGGCTTAAAAACCCCGTTTATTTCTTAGTCCGCGGAGGCGGACATCGTTTGTCTAGGCGCGATTTCAATCGCCGTCTTCTCTTTAAGGCGGATTTAACGCGGATTTGAGAGCGTTAAATCATTAAAAAACCCGACACTGACAATATATTTAAAATTGTCAGTGTCGGGTACAATTCAACTAATTACGAGCAAAAATTTAGGATTTTTTGCCGAAAACTTGTTCTTTCAAAGCTTGAATTTCTTGACCTAATTGTTGGCGGTTGGAAGAGCGCAACAAATAGCGATATACAAACCACGCGGTGTATCCGATCCCAATCAGCTCGAATGTGGGTGCTAGCAGGGGGATGTCATTGAGTTCGTCTACTACGCCCAAAAGCACTTTCAAAGAGACAATCGAGGCTAAAATTACACCGACAACTGTCAGAGGACTTTTGTACTGTTCGTAAAAGCTGCCGATGTAAGCGGGAAACTCCGACAAAATTGAGATAATTTGTTCTTTGATTTGCTGGGTCTGACTTGGCGGTTCTTCGGTAATTATAACTTTTGTGGTACCGCTCGAACTGCCTGCTTCATGTTCAGCAGGAATTTCGGTGATAATAACGGTTGTTTCTGGTTCGTTTGATGAAGTCATTTCTCCACTCGCAATAGTTTTTTGCTGGTTGGCGGCAGGTATTTCAACCGCTGCTGCGGCTGTTTCAACTGTCGAAATATCGACTGCTGAAACTTCCGTTCCGACTGTAGAAACAGTCGGGGTTTCGACTACTGTAACTTCTACTGCCGATTCAACAGTCGGTGTTTCGACTGCTGTAACTTCCGCTGCTGTTTCAACAGTCGGTGTTTCGACTGCTGTAACTTCCGCTGCTGGTTCTGCTACCGGGGTTGCGACTGTTTCAACAGTTGGTGTTTCGACTGCTGAAACTTCCACTGCTGGCTGTTCCGGGGCGGAAGTTTCAGCGGGAATTGGGGTGGAAGTTTCGGCTTTGATTTGTTCTGGGGTAGGAGTTTCGTCCATGGCACCACCAGCCGACAAATTCAAGTTGCTAACGGCATCAAGCAAGCGGGTTTTAGCCGTTCCTCGCTGGTGAAGGATTACCCAAGATTCTATCAGGTCGGGGCCGTGCATTGCACCTGTCAAAGCGGCTCTGAGCGATCGCATAATCAGCCCTTTGTTAAGATTTTTCTCTTTACTGAGCTTTTTAGTGATTTTCTGAGCTTCTGCTGCTATTAGGGTGGAATGACTTTCCAGAGCTTCTAGAACTGCTTGTAAAGCCTCCGCTGCTCCTGATTGCTGCAACTGCGCCAGTGCTTCTTCTTCGTATTCCAAAGTTGGGGAGAAGAACAACTTGCACATATCGACAGCATCGGTTAAGCGAACGAGACTCGGGCCGATTAAAGCAGCTATTTGTTCAAGCCAAGGGCGCTGTGCCTCGGAGTCAAACTCATAACCTGCTTTCTGCCAATAAGGTATCAGCAAATCTGTCAATTGCGGCACAGGCATTTTGTGCAGGTATTGACTGTTTAGCCAATTGAGTTTATCCCAGTCAAATTTGGCACCGGCGTTGTTGACTCTATCGAATGTAAATACTGCCGCAGCTTCGGACAATGTAAATATTTCTTGCGTTGAATCCGGCGCCGTCCAACCCAGCAAAGTCATGTAATTGACTAAAGCTTCGGGGATGTAGCCCATATCTTTGAAGTCAGAAATCGAGGTAACGCCGTCACGTTTAGAAAGCTTTTGCCCTTGCGCGTTCAAAATCAGGGGCGTGTGGGCAAATTCTGGGATTGTCGCGCCCAAAGCTTCGTAAAGTAATATTTGTTTGGGAGTATTGGCGATGTGATCTTCGCCGCGGATGACGTGGGTGATGGCCATGTCGATGTCATCGGCGACTACCGCGAGGTTGTAGAGGGGTTGGCCGATGTCGCCGCCGCTGGATGCCCGGGCAATTACCATGTCGCCGCCGAGGTCGCTACCTTTCCAGGTTACGGTGTCGCGTACCGTGTCGTTCCAAGAGATGGTGCGATCGTCCTCAATGATAAACCGAATCACAGCTTGCCGCCCTTCGGCTTCAAAAGCTGCACGCTGTTCCTCCGTCAGATTGCGGTGGCGGTTGTCGTAGCGGGGGGCTTGTTTGTTGGCTTTTTGTGCTTCCCGCATCTCGTCGAGTTCTTCCGAGGTGGTGTAGCAGCGGTAAGCGAGTTTTTTGTCGAGCAGGGTTTGGACTGCTTGGCGGTATATTTCCAGACGCTGGGACTGAAAACTCGGGCCTTCGTCCCAGTTCATACCCAGCCATGTCAGTCCTTCGAGGATGTTGTCGGTGTATTCGCTTTTGGAACGTTCTACGTCTGTGTCTTCTACCCGCAGGATGAATGTGCCGCCTTGGTTGCGGGCAAACAGCCAGTTAAATACGGCGGTTCTGGCGGTACCGATGTGGAGGTTTCCGGTGGGACTGGGGGCTAGACGGACTCTGGCGTTCATGTATCTTTTTGCTTTTAGATTGGGGGCAATTTGCTGGTTGGGAAAATAGTTGATGTTTAAGACTTCAAATTTTATTATATTTTGTTGCCGCCTTAAAATTTGTGGTTGGCGCTGCTTTGCCCTTCTTTGCTCGAAGGCCTGTGGTTTAGCGATCGGGCGAAAGTCTCCTGCAACGATCGCAGCAGACGGCATCTTGACGATATTAGCACTGCCACCCCCGCGACTGGATTAACCTTTGGGACGATTTTTGAATCTACTAATCACTCTCTGGTACCCGATCGCGCTCAATTCTTTTAAAATGTTGATGTGCGATCGCCATTGAAATAAATTTCCCTATGTCTGCTACTAAAACTGAATTTCCCGAATCTGTTGAAATTAAACCATCTTGGCAGATTGAACTGCTGTACGACGGTGAATGTCCGCTGTGCGTGCGGGAGGTCAATTTCTTGAAAAAACGGGACGCGGGGCGAGGTTTGGTGTCGTTTGTGGATATTGCGGAGGATGACTACAACCCCCAAGCGCACGGCGGAATCGACTACTACACGGCAATGGGGCGGATTCACGCGGTGTTACCCGACGGTACGACTGTTAAAAATGTCGAGGTTTTTCGCCGGATCTATGAGATTCTGGGGATGGGTTGGGTTTATGCGGTGACTAAGTTGCCTGTTGTGGGGACGATCGCCAATTGGCTGTACGGAATTTGGGCCGACTGGCGGCTGAAATTGACCGGACGGCAGGACTTAGGAAGTATTATGAGCGATCGAGCGGCGCGGAGCGAGTGCGAAACTGAAGGCCGCTGTCGGTCTAACTGAAAATGACTCATATTGAGTAAGTGCGATCGAGCGATTTGCAGATTTCAGCAGAAATAAACAGCAACTAAGATTAAAAATTGATTGCTATTGCGATAGCAGGGAAAAAAATGCAAGACGCAGGATATACAGTTTTCTTGGGCTTCGGCGGCCTCTGGGTAGTCATGGGAATTGTCGCTGTGACTTTCCTGTTCAAATCGGACGGTCAAAAACTTAAGTTTGGCAAATGGGGGCTGCTAGTTGCTATTCCGATTATGGTGCCGATCGCCCTAGTTTTACTATATCAAATAGCCCGACCGTTGATACTCCAACACGCGATCGACTAGCTGCCGATAAACTCGATCGCCAACAGCAGAAGTTTTTTTGCCAGTATTTTCGACTAAACTATACCGCGTAGTAATTAGTTTACCTGAAAGACTGTCCTGATTGATGCCTAAGCAAACCAAACCCACAACCAAAGCTCCTACTGTACTCGATCTCTTCTGCGGTGCAGGCGGGATGAGTTTAGGCTTTCAAAATGCCGGCTGCGAGATTCTCGGGGGTATTGATAAAAATCCCCATGCCATCAGAACTCATCATAAAAACTTCCCTAACTGTCAGCTCAAGCTGGATGCCAAACCGATCCAATCCATTACTGATTTAAGTGAACTCGGCCTACAGCCCGGAGAAGTTGATATTTTAATTGGCGGGCCGCCGTGCCAAGTATTTTCAGTAGTTGGCAAAGGCAAAATGAGGTCTTTAGGCAAGGATATTGAAAACGATATCAGAAACTTTTTATACGAAGATTTTATTAGATTTATTGAATATTATAAACCGAGTTTTTTTGTAATTGAAAATGTTAATTATCTGCACAGCCACTGGATCTTCCCTATTTTAATACAAGATTTGGAAAAAGGACTGCACACAAAAGGTGGGGACTATCCAGGCTACAATATTAGCTCAAAAATCTTGATTGCTTCAGATTA
>JAYUGZ010000524.1:0-9945 GCA_043767465.1 Cyanobacteriota bacterium | reverse complement strand
GAGCGGAATTTGCTCAGGTACGCCGTAAGTCGCGCAAGTAGAAGAAAACACAATTTTTTTCACACCAGCAGTCATCATGGCTTCTAAAAGTGTAATAGTGCCGATGACGTTGTTGCGGTAATATTTGGCTGGATCTGTAACAGATTCGCCCACGTAAGCGTAAGCCGAAAAGTGCATTACCGCAGCAATGTTGTGGCTGGCGAACAGGTTGTCTAGCAGCGCGCGATCGTTGGTATCGCCAACTACCAACTCTACCTGCAAAACCTGCTCTACTAAATCTCGGTGTCCGTACACTAAATTATCTAAAATTACCACTCCGTAACCCGCGTTTTTTAGCGCTAATACTGCGTGAGAGCCAATATATCCAGCTCCGCCCGTCACCAAAATAGTTGGTTTTTCTGTACTCATTTTATTCGGGGTTGTTTTGTCACTGCAAGAAGTTTGGTAGGGAGTTAGGCCAAGCCCATTGGTGTCAACTTAAGACTAAAACCTTTTGTATTTCGCGTTTATAGCCGAGTCTCGATCCCCCTAAATCCCCCTTAAGAAGGGGGACTTTGACGCTCTTGTCCCCCCCTTCTTAAGGGGGGTTAGGGGGGATCGACCTTAACTGTCAACAGTCAACTGAAAAGTTCAATCAATAAACTTGAGGCGACCAATTTGGATATAATCAAATATCCGATTGATTTGATGTCGATCCTCTTCGGAAATTTTATCATCAGACAGGATGGTCGAGGTCAAAACTAAATGTTCGCGGCGAGCAATCTTGCCAGACGCTACAATCCGCTCGACCATTTGAGAAATTGTTAAGTTGGATTTGTTTTGAGATGTTCGCATTTATTCGATCGCACTTGTGTCACAATAGTCAAAGTCGATGGTAGTTTTTGACCCCAAAATGGTGCATACCACCGCCACCAATTTGTTCAACAGCAGAAATGTCTGAGAGTTTTATATCCAAAGATAGATGCGCGGAGTTGAAAATTCTGCGTTGTGCTTTGGGATACCGTTGACTCTAATTCAAGTGTATAATATTTTTGCTAGAGAGGCATTTTTCGATGCAGGTTTATCGGATTCCAGTACTGTCTGACAACTACATTTTTTTGCTGCACGACGGCGATCGCAACATAGCAGCAGTCGTCGATCCAGCGCAAGCAGAACCGGTCTTGCAGCAAGTACGATCGCTCGGAGCCGAATTGACAGCAATTTTCAACACGCACCACCACAGCGACCACGTAGGCGGCAACCAGCAACTGATCGATCGCTTTCCCCAAATTAAAGTTTACGGCGGCGCTGAAGACCGAGGCAGAATTCCCGGACAACAAGTATTTTTACACGGGGGCGATCGCGTTGAATTTGCTGGCAGAACCGCCGAAATCTTCTTCGTACCCGGCCACACAAAAGCTCACATAGCCTACTATTTCCCGCCCAGCAACCCAGGGGAAACCGGCGAACTGTTCTGCGGCGACACTTTATTTGCCGGAGGCTGCGGCAGACTCTTTGAAGGCACTCCCGCTCAAATGCTGGCCTCCCTCGAACAACTGCGGAACCTGCCGGATAATACCAGAGTTTGGTGCGCCCACGAATACACGCAGAAAAACTTGGAATTTGCGATCGGCGTAGACAGCGACAATCTCGATTTGCAGCGGCGCTGGGGCGAAGTTAAAGCAGCCCGCAGTCGCAATGAAGCCACGATACCATCATCCATCGGCATCGAGAAAAAGACAAACCCATTTTTGCGCTGGGATTTTCCCAACCTCCAATCAGCCGCCAACACCAGCGATCCAGTCCAAACCTTCGCTCGATTGCGCGGCATGAAAGACCAGTTTTGACCTTAACGTTTTTGCTTATTCAGGTAACTCTTAAACTTGATTGTCGGCTCCCTCAACCACGGCTCTAACCTTCTGTATTTTTGCTGAAAGCTCGACAGCCAATCAGAGTTATTTTGAATTTTTGGCAATTCGTCCTTAAACGGTGTCAGAGACAACATATCCAGCCATAATTGATTGGGAGTAGAGCTTTCCCACGGTTTCGGTTTCGACATAAAGTGCATCACTTTAGTTGACATATCTTCTGTATTGTCGTTGTTCCACATTCGCTCTAATTGCTTCCACCTTCCGGCTAAAACTGAATTTAATGCACCCTGATCGTGATCGCCCCAAATATTTGCATGAGCATTTTGGAGCAGCTTTTCGGAAAGTTGCTCTTGCTCCCACAGCTTCATGTTGTAAACTAAAACGCCAGCATTGAAATAAGGGTTTCGATCTTGAGAATTGTTGGGATTTCCCCAGACATTAGCTGCGACGGCGATCGGCATATTTTCAAAATCTAAATTCCACAGCGGCTCTAAGCTTCCCAGCACAATCGTGTCCGTGTCGAGCCAAATCAGCCTTTCTGTTGCTTGGGTATATTTTCCCGGCTCCAATCTCACGTAACTAAGTTTAGAACCAAACAGTGACAGAAGTTTGTCATAATTAGATTGAAATTCTTGCCATTCAATCTGGTATTTGCAGCAATTCTGTAACCGTTCCTTTTGCTGTGCGTCTATCCCGCTACAGACAAGGCTAATTTTTACCTGGTGTTCCCCAGATTTGGTAACATTGAGATCTATAGATTTGAGCAGTGCTGCCAATCCCAGAATGTAGTTGCGATCGCCGGCCATGAATAGGTGCATTGAATTAATATTGTGAAAGTAATAAAAGTCAAAGGCGCAGGCTCAAACCTAGCAAAAATGCAAGTACGGTGGCAAGTAGAGGGTCATAGATGGGGATAAAAAGCGATCGCCAATTAACCGCCCAGACGAATTTGCTGCATCTGGCAACTGGTCAAGAAGTCGGACTCTGGTATAAAATAAATACTCAATAAAATTACATTCCTTTAGGACAATTGACATCCCCCTGAAGTATGAATTGTCGCCCTGCTGACATCAAAAGTTCCCCGGACTTACGATCTCCTTATAATTATTGATGCGCGCGATCGCCTAGACCACAATTAAAACGACCGTTGTTAGAAACCGATGCAAAACCCAAGCAACACTCCATCCCAATCGAAAATCGAGCTTTGTGTTTCTACAAATTATCACAAAGCGATCGCCCCAAACGCCGTATTGCCAACAGATTTAGGGATGGTTCTGCAATTGGCAGACGGCAGCATTCAGGCCTGCAATCCTCGCGCCCAGGAACTCTTGGGGATGACAGCAGAACAGATGCAGGGTAACACTTCCATCAACTGTCCGTGGCAAACTGTGCGCGAAGATGGCTCGGATTTTCCCGGCGAGACGCATCCGGCGATGGTGGCGCTGCAAACTGGGCAGCCATGCTCCAATATCATCATGGGCTTTTATCAGCCGCAGGGAGGGTTGATTTGGTTGAAGCTGAATTCTCAACCTTTATTTCAGGGAGATCGATCGACTCCCTATGCTGTAGTTACCACCTTCACGGCGATCGCTCAACCTCAGTCACAAGCACTCACTCAGCCGCCCGCTACGCAACTGTCAGACATCCTCGAAAGTATTTCCGACGGTTTTTTTGCTTTGGATCGAGACTGGCGATTTACCTACGTTAATTCCCAAGCGGCGCGGTGGCTGAATCGACTCCCGGAAGATGTGATTGGTAAGAGCGTTTGGGAAGAGTTTCCCGAATCTGCGGGCAGTTTGTTTGAGCAGGAATACCTGCGCTGTGCCAGGGAACAAGTTACAGTTAGTTTTGAATCTTTTTATGAGCCGCTCAATGCTTGGTATGCGGTACGAGCCTATCCGATCGCATCGGGACTTGCCGTTTATTTTCAAGATGTAACTGAGCAGAAAGCCGATCGGGCTACTGCGATCGCCCAAGCGCAAACCGCGCACCAACAACTAGCAGAAATCGAGGCGATTTATGCTAGCGCGCCGATCGGACTTTGCTTTATCGATACCGAGTTGCGATTTGTCCGCATCAACTCGCGCCTCGCAGAAATTAACGGAGTTCCCGCCGCCGCTCACATTGGTAAAACATTGCGCGAAATCTTAGGAGAACAAGCAGATGATTTAGAGCCGCTTTACCGACAAGTTATTGCCACGAAAGTGCCTGTCGAACAGCTCGAAATTCACGGGGAAAACTCAGCACAGCCGGGAGTTGATCGCGCTTGGCTGTTGAGTATCTATCCGCTGAAAGCCGAGGACGATCGCGTGCTGGGCGTGAATGTGACGGTGCACGAAATTACCCACCGCAAACAAGCAGAAGCAGCTTTGCGCCGCTCCGAGGAACGCTACCGCACTTTGTTTGAGTCCCTAGACGAAGGTTTTTGCGTCATCGAAATGCTGTTTGACGACAACGAAAAGCCGATCAATTACCGCTTTTTAGAAGTCAATCCCGCCTTCGAGAGACAAACCGGACTCGAACAAGCTGCGGGTAAAACGGCGCGACAGATGCTTCCCGACCTCGAAGATTTTTGGTTGCAGGTGTACGGCAAAGTCGCGCTGACGGGGGAGCCAGTGCGCTTTGAACACGGCTCGGAAGTCATGAACCGCTGGTTTGAGGTTTCGGCGTTCCGCACTCCTGAGCCGCAGAGCCGCAAAGTCGCCATACTTTTCAAAGAAATCAGCGATCGCAAACAAGCGGAAAATCTCCTGCGCGAACACTACAGCAAGTTGCGGCTGTTTGTCAAACATTCGCCTGTGGGGGTGGCGATGTTTGACCGCCAGATGCGGTATATGCTGGTGAGCGATCGCTGGCTGGCAAGTTATGGGCTCGGCACTCAAAACATTGTAGGTCGATCGCACTACGACATCTTTCCCGAAGTGTGCGATCGTTGGAAACAAATCCACCAGCGCTGTCTGGCGGGAGCAGTCGAAATGTGCCCAGAAGATCCGTTTCCGCGCGCTGATGGATCGATCGACTGGGTGCGCTGGGAAATTCACCCTTGGCGCACCAACAGCGGTGAGATTGGCGGGATCATAATATTTTCCGAAGTCATTACCGATCGCAAAAACGCTGAACTCGCCCTCACGGAGGCAAAACAGCAAGTCAGCAATATTATCGAAAGTATTACCGATGCCTTTATTGCGATCGATTCGCAATGGCGCTTTACCTACGTTAATGCTACTGCTGAAAAACTGCTGGTGCGATCGAGAAATGAGTTGTTAGGTCGATCGATTTGGGAGCTGTTTCCCGCCGAGGAAGAATCGAATTCAAGAGTATATCAAGAATTTCATCGAGCTGTTAACGAGCAAGTTTCTGTCAAATTTGAAGAATTTTCGCCGTCGCTTCAAATGTATATAGAAGTCAGCGCCTATCCAGCAGCCGAAGGACTTACGATTTATTGGAGCGATATTAGCGATCGCAAACGCACCGAAGCAGAACTGCGGCAAAAAAATGCGATTTTGAGCGTAATTAACGAGTCAGCGCCCACGCCAATTTTTGTCAAAGATCGAGAAGGACGGATCATTTATGCAAATCCAGCCACCCTGGAGGCGCTGGGAAAACCTGCTTCTGAAGTAATAGGCTTGCGCGATCGCGAGTTATACCCAATAGCAGAACTTGGAGCCGCAGTCTCGGAAAACGATCGGCGCATCATGGAATCTGGTCAAACAGAAGTTGTCGAAGAATCTCCCGATGGCATTCGGACATTTCTGGGAATGAAAGCTCCCTACCGCAATGAGGCGGGAGAAGTAATCGGCTTGATCGGCATCTCCAGCGACATCACAAATCGCAAACGATCGGAAGTCGCCCTGCAAGAACAAACTAAGTTACTGCAAGTAATCATTGATAGCATTGGCGACGGTTTAATTCTCGCCAACCAACAAGGGGAGTTTGTGCTGTTTAACCGAGCCGCCCAGGAGATGTTCGGTCAGCTATCCAACGACAAATCCTCCTCAGAATGGTCGAACACCTACGGACTATTTTTGGCAGACCAAAAAACCCTATTTCCCGACGCTGAACTACCTCTAGCCAGAGCAATTAAAGGTGAATATGTCAATGATGTAGAGGTATTTGTCCGCCGCGAAAATGCCGAAGATCGCTGGGTCAGTATCAGCGGTTATCCGGTAGTTGATACTAGCAGCGAAATCACAGGCGGAGTGATTGTCTGTCGGGATATCACAGAACGCAAACAAGCTTTATCAGCGTTGCAAGAAAGCGAAGAAAGATTCCGCAATATGGCTAACAATTCTCCTTTTATGGTCTGGGTAACAGACTCCACAGGCTATTGCACTTTCTTGAGCGAAAGCTGGTATGAATTCACAGGTCAAACTGAGGAAACAGGTTTGGGATTTGGTTGGATAAACGCAGTGCATCCAGAAGACCGAGAACAGGCCATGAAGGCATTTTTGACCGCCAACGAACGCCAGGAAGCTTACAGCACGGAATTTCGCATGGGGCGCCCGGATTGCCGATATTCTTGGGCGATCGATGCGGCTGCTCCCAGATTTACCGACAGCGGACAATTTGAGGGTTTTATCGGCTCTGCGATCGACATTACAGAGCGCAAACAAGTGGAAACCGAGCGCGATATGGTTCTGCAATTAGAACAAGCTGCGCGCGCGGAAGCCGAACGAGCTAACCGGATTAAAGACGAGTTTTTGGCGGTGCTTTCTCACGAGTTGCGATCGCCCTTAAATCCAATTTTAGGCTGGTCACAACTGCTGATAGCCGGCAAGCTGAGCGCGGCTAAAACAGCCAAAGCCTACGAGACAATTGAGCGCAACGCCCGACTGCAATCTCAATTAATTGAAGACTTGCTCGACGTGTCTCGGATTCTGCAAGGAAAACTCAGATTAACCGTCGCTCCGGTGAATGTCGCAACCATTATCTCGTCTGCTTTGGAAACCGTGCAACTAGCAGCCGAAGCCAAGCAAATTCAAATTCAAACAATCTTAAATCCCGATGTCGGACTCGTTCTCGGCGACACAGGTCGATTGCAGCAAATTGTGTGGAATTTGGTATCGAACGCGGTGAAATTCACGCCAGAAGGCGGTAGAGTTGAAGTTCGCTTAGCACAAATTGAACACGAAGTTCAAATTCAAGTCGCAGACACTGGTAAAGGCATTGTTCCCGATTTTTTGCCCTATGTTTTCGAGCATTTCCGACAAGAAGATGGCGCGACTACTCGCAAATTTGGCGGCTTGGGATTGGGATTGGCGATCGTCCGCCAACTGCTAGAACTTCACGGCGGTACGGTGTTTGCAGAAAGCGCAGGAGAAGGTCAAGGAGCGACGTTTACAGTGAGGTTGCCACTATTAAATGATGATTCTAGAAGGCAGGAGGGGGAAGCAGTCAATTCGGCTGTCAGTCCCGCTCTTTCATCTTTGCCGCTAGCTGGATTGAGGATTTTGGTGGTAGATGATGAGCCGGACTCGCGAGATTTTGTCGCCTTCGTGCTAGAGCAAGCGGGTGCAGAGGTGATTTCCCTGTCATCTGCTGCTGAGGTGTTGGAGTCGATCGCCCAAACCGCACCGGATTTGCTCATCAGCGACATCGGAATGCCCGAGATCGACGGGTATATGCTGATCCGTCACATCCGCAATCAGCTTGGGCTGGAGTCTCGGGAGTTAGTGGCGATCGCCCTAACGGCCTATGCTGGAGAAGCCAACGAGCGCCAAATTTTGCAAGCCGGATTTAACAAACACCTATCTAAGCCGATCGATCCGAGTGAGTTAATTGCTACTGTAGTGCGTGCGATCGTTACCTACGGGCCGTAGTAGGGGCACCGCACGGTGCATTGGTGTCTACTTAACGTTAAATCCAGTCAGAGACTGCGGTTTGACTATTAAATCTAGATCCCCCCTAGCCCCCCTTAAGAAGGGGGGAACCGGAAATGGATCAAAGTCCCCCTTCTTAAGGGGGATTTAGGGGGATCTAGACTCGGCTGTGAACTATATTTATCAAGGCTTTCAGGCTTAAGTTGACACCAATGTGCACGGTGCCCATCCGTTAAATCCGCTACAAAATCCGTTGCCGAACTTCCTTGCGATCGCCACTCAAACTTCGCTATTATAAAAAGTTGCAGTCAAAACCCCACAAGCAAAGATCATGGCCAAGCGCGTCCAATTAGTTTTAAACAAAGATGTCAGCAAACTCGGCAAAGCTGGCGACGTAGTAGAAGTAGCCCCAGGCTACGCCCGCAACTACCTAGTACCCCAAGGAATGGGATTTAAAGCCACTCCCGGCATTCTCAAGCAAGCAGCACGCCGCAGAGAAGAAGAAAGACTGCGCCAGCTAGAGCTCAAGCAGCAAGCTGAAGTCCGCAAAACCGCCCTAGAAGCAGCCGGGCCTTTCATCATCTCCAAGCAAGTCGGCGAAGGAGACGCGATTTTTGGTACTGTCACCAACCAAGAAGTAGCAGAGCTGATTTTCAACTCTACCAGTCAAGAAGTCGATCGACGCGGCATCACCCTACCCGAAATTCGCGGTACTGGTACATACAAAGCTGAAATCAAACTGCACGCAGATGTTACCGCTATAGTCGATCTTCAAGTTATCCCGATGTAATTGGGAATTGGGAATTGGGAATTGGGAATTGGGCATTGGGAATTGGGCATTGGGAATTGGGAATTGGCCAAACAGGGCATTGTCATTTGTTTTTCTAATAACCCATAACCAATAACCCATAACCAATAACCCATAACCAATAACCCATAACCAATAACCCATAACCAATAACTAATAACTAATAACTAATGAGCGACTTGATGCCGACAAACATAGAGGCAGAGGAAGCAATTTTAGGCGGGATTTTAATTGATCCCGAAGCTATTTCCCGAATTGCTGAAATTTTGCGACCCGAGTTTTTTGCCATCACCGCTCATCAAGTCATTTATCGATCGGCATTAGGGCTATTTTTGCAGGGTCAATCCACGGATTTAATGACTGTAACGACTTGGCTGACGGATCGCAACCAGTTAGAACAAGTCGGAGGACTAACTAAATTAGCACAATTAGTCGATCGCACAGTTTCAGCAGTCAACATAGACCAATATGCAGCTTTAGTTGAAGACAAATATCAGCGCCGCAAATTAATTGAAGCTGGCAACAACATAGTACAATTAGGTTACGAGACAGCAGTACCGCTAGAAACAGTCTTAGACCGCGCCGAACAAGAAATTTTTGGCATAACTCAAGAACGCCCGCAACAGGATTTAGTATCGATCGGCGAAACGCTAAACCAAACATTTCAAGACTTAGAAAATCGCAATGAAGGGCTGACGCTTCCAGGAATTCCCTGCGGTTTTTACGACTTAGATGCCATGACAGGCGGCTTTCAGCGATCGGATTTAATCATCGTTGCAGCCAGGCCGGCAATGGGGAAGACGGCTTTTTGTACCAACATCGCCCACCACATCGCCGCTGGACAGCAAAAATTGCCGGTTGCCGTTTTTAGCTTAGAAATGTCCAAAGAACAGCTAGTGCAGCGTATTCTGTCTAGTGAAGCCAAAATAGAAAGTAACCGTTTGCGATCGGGTAGAATCAGTCAAAACGAATGGGAACCAATCAGTACAGCCATAGGTAACTTATCAGAATTGCCGCTGTTTATTGATGATACTCCTAATATTACCGTGATGGAGATTCGATCGAAAGCCCGCCGCCTGCAAGCAGAACAAGGTGGATCATTAGGATTAATCTTGCTAGATTATCTGCAATTAATGGAAGGTAGCAGCGACAATCGCGTGCAAGAATTATCTCGAATTACTAGAGGTCTTAAAGGTTTAGCGCGGGAGCTCAACGTGCCGATTATTGCCTTATCTCAGTTGAGTCGGGGTGTAGAAGCGAGGACAAATAAGCGACCGATGATGTCGGATTTACGTGAGAGTGGATCGATCGAGCAGGACGCGGATTTAGTAATTATGCTGTATCGCGATGAATATTACAACCCCGATTCGCCCGATCGCGGAATTGCCGAAGTCATCATCACCAAACACAGAAACGGCCCCACAGGCATCATCAAACTATTATTCGATGCCCAATTTACCTCGTTTCG
>JAYUGZ010000523.1:0-9958 GCA_043767465.1 Cyanobacteriota bacterium | reverse complement strand
ATCGCCTGTACATCTCGCACAGATGAGCGATCGCGTCAATCAGAGTCAAGCGGTAATCGAGCAATATTTCCTCGCTGCGCCCTTCTAATTTTAGCTGTTTAGCAAATTCGTCCATCAATCCCATGTGAATTTCTACAACTTGAGTCACGGGAACGTCAGCAAAAAAAGCCAAATTCACAAATTCATCGATTTGATTGTTGACCGCCGTATTTTCAGAAAAATAATTCAAAACGATTTGGCGATAAATTGACTTGAGTTGCTCCAAAAACTTTTGTTTGTCTTGCCCAGACAGATTTCGCAAAAAAATCTGGGAATTTCTTTGATAATATACACCCAAGTATCCTAATCGCTCCCGTAATTTTTCCGCAAGCCGCCGCTGCTGTCGTTGGAGCAAACTTTGAGCAGTCAATTGGGCTGTCGCATCGACCATTGCGGATTGGTCGTTGACAGGAACCGGAGTTGAAAGTTTCAGAAATTGGGCGATCGCCCGATCGATACTTGCAGCTATTTCAGTCGATCGATCGATCGCCAGTTGCACCTCAGCCGGGTGATAAAAAAAAGTACAACTTTGCTGTATAATGCTCTCGGCGGTACTGGGGGCGGCCTCAAAATTATATGAAGGTTGTGCTTCGGGCTTTCCCTCCTCCCCGGGCTGTGGCGAAAAAATCACAGCAGGCAAAAAGAGCGATCGTGCTTGCAGCTTGCCTAGGAGCTCGCGCAGATCCCCGTCAACCTCAAAAACCAAGCAATCGACGTGGTAATTGTGCTTCAGGAATCCCCAAAACTCCACCGCCGATTTAAGATGCGTTAAAGTATAACGTTCGCCCGTTAAAAGCTCGATCGCATACTCTGCAAGTTCCTCAGACTGGACAAAAATACCGATCGACAGTTGGGGAAGCAAAGCTATAGGTGAACCACCCAAGTTGCCCGAAAGTGCTGAATCGCTCAGAGTTGATATCTCCTTTACAAAAGATTTAATATTTTAACAAAAATTGCAACATTTACTGTAACCAATCTTAACAGCAAAATTGGTGACAACCTTTTAACAGAGGGATAATTAAACTGTAATCCTCTGCTCCTGCGTCAATGATCCGTAAGCCGGATTTCTGCAATTAAGCTTAAGGCTTAAAATAAGTGAGAGTCGCCTCAAATCAGTTGCAGGCATAGAATTCGCAGGCTTAAGTGCCGATCCCGTGCGAGATAGCGAACTGATATAAAACAAATAAGATCAAAAAATCCATAGCTACATTGGGTCTCAAAAATATTACTGCTATTGATAGCAGACTCTCAGGTTTGTTATGCCAACCACCAGTCCCAGTCTCAAGAACTTTATCGAGCCAGTGCCGTTGTGCCAACCCACGGCGGCACTAGCATCGTTGCGGTCAATTTTCAGCCAAGGCAATTGCGATCGAGTCGCAGTAGTCAACGAACAGCTACAGCCCCTAGGATTAGTTTACCTCCGCAGCCTTTGGGCCAGCGCCGCGGATCGCACCAACGACTGGGAACAACCTTTGTCAGAGAGTTCGATCGCGATCGAGCCGATCACAATAGTATCGGCCGCTTTGAGCATCAGTGAATTCTGGGAATACCTGCAAACAGAAGAACTTAACACCCCAAACCACAGCCAAACCATCAGCGGTTTCTCCAAAAGCCCGATCGGCCTGACAGATGCCAGCGGTCAATTTTTAGGACTGCTAGACACCAGTCACCTGCTGCAATTTATCGCCTCGCAGAGCAGCCTCACATCGCTACCAACAGCGGTTAAAGAAATCGAAATCAGGCCGGTGAACGCTGCCCTCGCCACCGCCCTAGGCGCTCAAGTGCACTTTCTAGAAGCAGGATTGAAACCGTCAGAAAACCTCAACTCCCTAGTCCAACTGCTGGAAAAACTGCCTCTGCCCCTGAGATTGCAAACCCCCACCGGACAAATAGTTAGTCAAAACGCATCGTGGCGGATTTTGCTGGGAGCAGGCCCAGAACCAATTCCAGAACCAGCAGCAAATTTGGGCAAACACTCGCCCCAGAAACCAAGCCATTCAACAACCGAATACACGAGCGCGCAGGTAGAAGCCATCACCCAAGAATGCAGGAGCTTAGTAGGAGCAAGTCGATCGGGCGATGGACTGCGGGATAGCTTCGCCGCGCGTGATTCAACAGCCGCCACCAGTTGCTCGCTACCCCTGTACGCCGCCGCCTCCCCATCAACCTTAACCGCTCCAGCTTGGTGCCCCACCGCCGGCAAACCAGACACTTACATTTGCGATTGTCCTGTACAAAAAGGTCAAGAACGGATCTGGCAATTTGTCAAGCAACCGCTGTCAGACAACCTAATTTTAGTCATGGGACAAGATGTCACCGAAGAACATTTAGTCGCTAAAGAACTAGCAGCAAAAAACGCAGATTTAATCCACCTCAACCGACTCAAAGACGAATTTTTATCCTGCATCAGCCACGAACTAAAAACCCCGCTCACCGCCGTCCTAGGTTTGTCCAGCCTGCTCAAAGATAAATTGATCGGAGAACTCAACGATCGCCAAACACGCTACGCCAAACTAATCCATAAAAGCGGGCGGCATTTGATGACAATAGTGAACGACATTTTAGACTTAACCCGCATGGAAACCGGGCAATTAGAACTAATTCCCGAACCAGTCGAAATAGCAGCCACTTGCAAAAGAGCCTTTGAACAAGCAAAACAACTGCAACAGCAAGAAGAAAAATCCCCTCCCGGGCCGAGCAAAACCGACGGCGCAGCTTCCGAAGAACCATCGACCGAAATCGAATTTACACTCGAAATAGAACCCGGACTAAGCTATTTAGTTGCCGACGAACTGCGGCTGCGACAAATGCTCGTCAATCTGCTTGCCAACGCCCTAAAATTCACCGAAGTGGGTGGCAAAATCGGCTTGAAAGTAAATGTTTGGGAAGGCTGGATTGCATTCACAGTTTCCGACACCGGCATCGGCATCCCCGCCGACAAACAGCACCTGATTTTTCAGAAATTCCAACAACTAGAAAGCCCCCTCACCAGGCGCTTTCAAGGAACCGGGCTGGGACTGGTATTAACTCAACGCCTCGCCCGTCTCCACGGCGGAGACGTTTCGTTTATTTCTTCAGAAAATCAAGGCTCTCAATTTACCTTGTTGCTGCCGCCAAATCCTCCGGGAAATAGCGCGGAAGAATCCCCAGCAGGTACTGTCGCCGAGGCAGAATTATTAAAATCAAAATATCAGATTCCGATCGCCAATTCTCGCTCTCGTTTAGTATTAATAGTCGAAGCAGTTCCCAAATATATCGAAGATTTAACCAACGTCCTCTCTGGTTTGGGCTACCAAGTAATCGTCGCCCGTTCCGGCACCGAAGCGCTGGAAAAAGCCCGCAGGTTCAGTCCCGAAGCGATTTTTCTCAACCCGTTGCTGCCGCTGCTGTCCGGTTGGGACGTGCTGACGCTGCTGAAGAGCGATCCAGATACTCGATCGATTCCGGCGATTATCACAGCCACCAGAGGCGAAAAAGAACGGGCTTCTGTCAACCGCGCCGAAGGCTTTTTGAGCTTGCCGGTCGAAGAATCAGCTTTGCGGCGCTTACTAGACTCGATCGCCCGCCCCGATGCCAGTACCAGCAAAGTGAGGAGTTCTTTAACCGTGTTGTGGCTTAGTCCGCAAAACAGTTCCTCTCAAGGCTCTGCTTTACTGCTAAACCCCACCTACTGCCGGGTTTTGGAAGCAGATGACCTCGGCCAAGCAGAACTCGTAGCCAGAATTTGGCGGCCAGATGCGATCGTCTTGGACAGTACAAGTCAACTGCAAAACCCCTTAGCTTTTATCGAACAGTTAAGTCAGTCTCGAAATTTGGGTTCTCTTCCCTTAGTAACTTTAGACTCTGCAACCACGCAACTAGCAAATCAAGTCAAAGGATTGTCGGTATTTCCCTGTTTGGCAGCCAGCAGTCCCGATGGCACCGGGTTGGTGGCTTCTGCGTTGTGGCAAGTGATTCAAGTAGCTGCTGGTATGAGTTGGAAGCCCAGCATTTTGTTTGCTGACATTTCGAGTTTACCGGACTTGCACCGCACTGCTGGGGGGAATCCGACGGCAGAATTGGAAAATGGCGATCGATCGACAAATGCCGAAATTCCCATTCCCAATTCCCAGTTTTCTACTCCCAACTTTCAAGCTTTAATTCAGTACATCCAAACCGCAGGATTCCGAGGAGCGATCGCCCCCTGCTGGACAGAAGTTTTGCAGCAGTTACAATATCAAAGCGTTGACTTAGTTTTGTTGTGCTTGCGAGATGCCCCCTCAGCATCCCCCGCGATGCTGAAGGCGCTATCGAACCTGCGGCAAATGGCAGTACAACTGCCAATTTTAGTCTGGGACGATCGGTCTGCTGTAAATTCGGAATCCCAGGCGATCGACTTTCTGCTGCAAGAAGTATCTGCCAAAATTTTGCCTTCTTCCTTGTCAGCAGCACAATTGTTAGACAAAATCCAACAGACTTTATTAACTAAACAAAGTTACTAAAAATGAACAATTTTCCCGTTTGTAGTGAGGACTTCAGTTCTCTCTAAAACACTAAATCAAAACTATTATTCTTGAGTGCAAAAGGTTTGTAATGAGGACTTCATTCCTCAGAAAAACTAGGACTAAAGTCCTCACTACAAACCAATTTTATTGTAGTAGCTGAAGGTAAAATAAAATTACTGAAGTCAAGTAAAAAGGAAGAAATTCCCCGGTTTGTAGTGAGGACTTCAGTTTTTTCTAAAGCAGTGAATAAAAACTCTTATAGCGGTTCTCAAAAAAGTGAGGTATGCCCGTAAGCCCTAGGCCCTATGCCCAGTCATACCTCATGTTTCGCTCGAAAGGCTATATTCCTGAGTACAAACAGAATTTGGGAACGATTTAACTAAAAACCGCTTTCGCGTTGCCAGCCAGGAAACAATATCCAAACTCAAAAATATGAGTTATTATAAGCGATCAAGAAACCATTATATATTTTTCTGGGGCTGTACAGTGCCGAATCGCATTTCTTTAATATCTCTGGTGCTCGCACTCGGTTTGGGGACAATGCCCGAGCCAGTTGTCGCACAGGCACTCTTGCCTTACACCCTGCAAATCGACTCCGCCCAGCTCGAACAGACAGCATTGAGCCTTGCAGAAGAAGCCGTGCAGCTAGCCAGACTCCAGCAGTACCAACTCGCCGTCCCCAGAGCCGAACTCGCCACACAATTAGCCCCCAAGAATGCTCAAACTTGGACTTTGTTAGGCAGCTTGTATCTTCAAGTCGAACAGTTGGACAAAGGGATTGAAGCTTTGGGACAAGCTCAATCTCTGGCGCCAGAAAATGCCTCAATTAAATTTGTCTTGGGAGAAGCTCACTTTCGGAAAGCGAACTACGAGAAAGCAGCCGAATACTTGCAAGCAGGGTTGAAAATAAAGCCCGACACTCCGGGTGCATTATTTGATTTAGGTAACGCTTTTTACAAGCTAAAGCAGTTCGATCGCGCGATCGCCCAATATGAAAAAGCCTTTGCTTTAGAAAAAAACCTTTGGCCCGCGATCAACAATATCGGATTAGTCAAATACGAAATGGGAGATGTCGATAGCGCCATCAGCCGCTGGCAGCAAGCGATCGCGATCGACAACAAAGCAGCAGAACCAATGCTAGCTCTAGCAGTGGCACTCTACACCAAAGGCGACAAAGAAAAAGGTTTAGCCCTGGGAGAAGCCGCCCTCAAATTGGACAAACGTTATGCCACTGTAACTTTTCTCAAAGAAAACCTCTGGGGCGATCGCTTAATTGCAGCCACCCAAAGCTTCCTCGCCACTCCCGAAATTAAAGCAGCACTCACTAAAATTCAAGACACCCCACCTAGTCCTCAAATCTAGCTTTAGAATGATATAGAGGACGTGGCCGTGCCGTGTCCTCCGTCTCTCCGTTTATATCATTCCGATGCAAACGAATTTATTAAACATGAAAAGAAGAGAAGCAATCGAATTTCTAATAATAGGTATTACTTCTTTAATAGAAACAATATATTTATCTAAAGAACAATATATGCTTGGAAGTACGGCGGCCAAAAATAATTATGACTGGATATTACTATACTGGATGCCCTATGACAATAATCTATCAAGATTTGGACAACCAATTATTCAAATGCTAAGTAAAGGTGTAAAAAGTGACAATCTTTTGGTAGTAGTACAATCAGACTTTAGTGGAGCAGCACAACTTTCGAGAAGCATCATTAGCCAAGGCAAGGTGGATACACAATACTTAGAAACAGCAGATAGTAGTAGTGAAAAAGTGTTTACTGAGTATCTGGCTTGGGCACAATCTCAATTTCAAGCCAAACGCTGGGCTATTGTGTTTTTAGGTCATGGTGGAACGCTGATGGAAATCAGCCCTGACGAACATCCCAACTCCCCCTCAATTTCAGAAATTAGATGGATGAATCTTCAAAAAATTAATCAAGTTATATTTAATTTTAACCAATCTGTAAATGGAAATCTCGAATTATTATTTTTTCAAAATTGTAATAAAGCAAATATTGAAGTACACTATACATTCCAAAATACTGCTAAGTATACGCTTTCATCTCAAATAGAACTTGGAGCGCCAAATTACTATTATGAGCAATTGTTAAGCTATTTGAGCGATTATCCAGAAATTGATGGATCTCAGCTAGCCAAAAAGATTATGGATTGTGAACGACCGGATATGTACCATAGTTTGACATTGACTAACAATCATTATTTCCGCTACTTGCCAGAAAAAGTTAATTTTGTGATTAATTCTATATTGCAAGGAAATATTGATCCTATTAAAGTTTTTATATCGTCAATTTTATTTTCTCAAGCCAATTCTTCCAATAACTATGCTGTAGAAACTTATTATTATGCTGGAGAAACCTTTGTTGATTTAGGAACGTTTTTACAAGAACTGACCCGATTATCAGGTGCAAATCCGTCAGCTTGTAACGATTTTTTGTTTTTCTTCAAAAATTTACTTATTCAGAAAGTGCAACAGAATGGTGAATTACTTAGCTCAAGAATCCGCTGTAAGTATAAAAAATTATCAGGCTTAGGTTTATTTTTACCGACAAATCGGCAGAAGCTTGAAAATTATTTGTATTTACAGGTTTACTCAGACTTAAAGCTTGTACCTCTTTTTGATGCAGTTCTCTTCGATAGGGAAAAAAACTAAAGATATCAATGGTACAACATATCACGATCGACTTACTTCAACTGCCCCCAGTGTTTTGAGCATCGCCACAGTCGCCTCAGTTACACCTTTAACACCTGCAATATTTAATCCTTCATAAGGTTTCGGAACAGGCAAAGTTTTGATACAATCACCCGTTACTGCATCCCAAAACTTAATCGTCTCATCTTGGCTGCTACTAGCCAACATTTGACCATCTAAACTAAAATCAACCGACCACACCCAATTGTCGTGTCCGCGCAGAACTTGCAAGCAGTCATTCGTGTTAACATCCCACACTCGTATAGTTCGATCGTGACCGCCACTCGCCAACAGTGTACCATCATGATTGAAGATTACCGATGAAACAATACCGTCATGTCCCTTCAGGCTGCTCAGACATTCTCCGGTATTGATATCCCAAAACTTGATGCTACCGTCACTGTTGCTGCTTGCCAAAATATTACCATCAGGGCTAAAGGCAACAGACCAAACCCAACCGCTATTTCCGATCGAAGTTCTTAAGACTTTCCCTGTACTGACATCCCATAACTTCACTGTATTATCGGTACTCGCAGAAGCCAGGATATCACCTGAAGGACTAAAAGTAACTCCCATCACCCAACTCTGATGCTCAGTACAAGTATAAAGACATTGCCCTGTGCTAATATCCCATAGTTTGATAGTCTGATCGGCACTGAAACTTGCCAATGTCTTACCGTCGGGACTGATGGCGACTCCCCAAACCCAAGCAGAATGACCCTCTAAACTTTTTAGGCACTCTCCAGTCGCAGTATCCCATAACCTGACACTCGTGTCAGAGAATCCACTCGCCAGCAAGTTCCCATTCGGACTGAAGGCAATCGATTTCAATCGATTAGTATGTCCATCCTGTATGCTTTTAAAACACTTCCCCGTTTTGATATTCCATAATCTCACGGCGCGATCGCTACTGGCTAAGGTTTGACCATCGGGTGAGAAAACCACCGAATTTACTGGATTGCTTTGCCCAAATACTGTTTTCAGACAACGACCCCTTCTGACATCCCACAGTCTCACCGTACAGTCTTCACCAGTGCTAGCTAAAGTTTTGCCATCTGGACGAAACGCGACGGCTGAAACCCGACTGGTGTGTCCTTGGAGTGTTTTTAGACACTCACCCGATGCCACTTCCCACAATCTCACGGTGCGGTCTTCGCTGCAACTTGCTAAAATCTGACCGTCAGGACTAAAGGCAACACCTACAACTATTTGTGAATGTCCAGAGCAAATCCTAACGAGTTCACCCGTGTTAATATCCCAGATGCGAATCAAAGCATCATCACCACCACACGCTACCGTTTTACCATCTGGACTGAAAGCCACCGATCGAATTTGACGACAGTCACTCTCAAATATTTTCAGGCATTTTCCCGTAGCAACATCCCACAGTTTAAGCGTTCCGTCATCACCGCCACTAGCTAAAATATTACCTTGAGGACTAAATGCGATCGACCAAGCCTGACTTTTGTGTGCCGGCAAAGTTAGCAAACATCGTCCATTACTCCTATCCCAAAAACGCACAGTTCCATCACCGATGCCACTAGCAAGCATCTTGCCATCTGGACTGAAAGCAACTCCCAGCACACTGCGATGATTTCCCTGCAATATTTGACGAATCGACCAACTGCTAACATCCCAGCAATGAATCGTGCCGTTACTACCGCCAGTAGCAAAGGTTTTGCCATCTGGACTAAAAGCAACGGATAACACGATGCTGCCATATTCTTTGCCAGTTCTCAGCAGCCTAACTTCTGGCATTTGCCACAAATGAACCTCACTATTGGTATCGCCCATTGCTAAAAGTTTTCCATCCGGGCTAAAAGCGATTGACAAACCGCTTCCCAGAACTTCAGCGAAAACCGAATTAGCTAAATCAGCCCCAGCAAAGTTGACACAATGCAAATTTGTATCGGGTAAATAAGCTTGCCAAACGGTTAAATTAGAAAAATCCCAACCGCTTAAATCTGTCTGCATCTGACACAATAGATTTATAATATTACCAGTAACATAGCCAGTTTCTAGTGTGGGTTTACCGCGCAGCGATGCCAAAACAGGTTTGAGTTGGTTTTCTAGAATTTGCTGGCGTTCAAAAGTAAAAAAAAGGCGATCGGCAATAGGTTTGAGTATCAGACAAGCTTGCGTATCTCTAATGTATTCTTTAGCTGTAGCTTTGAGCAGAGCATGGCTTCTAAGAATATCAATTTTGCTGGTTGCGATTTCAGTGCAGACTTGCTCGATTAATCGTTCCGTCATGTATTCCATGACGACAGGTTGTTGAGTGTAGCCGTCTGAGGTTTTTTCTATCATAGAATGTCTCAGGAGAGAACCTAAAACTTCTAGTAATTCTTTAACAGTTAATTTGGCAACTAAATCTTGTTGTAATTCACCCAGCGATACTGGCTCCCGATCGATTGCCAGCCAGTACATCACCTTTTTTTCTAAATTTGATAAACGATTAAATTGCCTGTCTAATAGGTTCCGAATATCATCAAATACTAAAGTTCCTTGATTTAAAAGTTCTAAAAATTTGGTGAGGCTACTATCAAAAAAATCGCGAATAGCGGGAGCGACCATTTTTAATGCTAGGGGATTTCCTCCATAGTGAGATATCAAAATATCCCATTCAGAGTCCGACCCTTGAAAATCACCGATACGTTGAAAAAAAATTCGTGCTTTGGGAGTGCTTAAACCTTTCAGTTGTAATGAACGAACTGGC
>JAYUGZ010000522.1:0-9969 GCA_043767465.1 Cyanobacteriota bacterium | reverse complement strand
GTTGAGGATTTCAATAGACTGTCAGAGGCTTTAATTAAAGCTCGGATGGCTGCCAAAATGAGTGAAGAAGAACTAGCGGAAATTTTGGATATTGACCCTGAACGCATCAAGGAATACGAGAAAAAAAAATATCAAAATGCTAGTTTGATGGAAATTCTTGAGATTAGCTTGGCTTTGGGTTTGGAGTTTAAAACTGCTGTGATGCAGGTAGATTTTGAGGAAATAGAGGCTATAAAAGAAACAGCGGAAAGATGGCGCAAACGAAAAAGGGAGAAGGCAAGTAAAACAGCCTAAAGATTTGGATGATTTAGTCAATAAAATTGCTGAATATGTCGGCTTTGTTGGCTGTGGATTAGATAAGTGCGATCGCTCTTTCATTTTAGGCGATCGCCCATCAGAAACAAGAAAGGGCGATCGATCTAGATGCGCGATGGGCGATCGCTACCAGTACAATCATCGAACTGTTTGGTATGTGCTGCTATACATTAATACCTTTCAACCGTCCGCTGGCACGGGGTTGTTATGCGGCGATCGCGATCGTTCATCAACCTTATGGACGTTCGCTTTAGGAATTTTATTAATTTCGCAGTACATATTACATTGCTGCACCAACTCTGATTTAATAGCGTAAAACTCGTTGCACACCATGAAAATTCTGCAAGCATCTCCAAGTGCTCGATGAGGTTTGATCTGATATTTATACTTGGAGGGAAATTTATACTGAAAATTATTCGATCCAAAGCATTTATTTTTAGCATAAAATCCGATAATAAACGATATTTTATCGAGAGAAAAGAGATAGCATACCTCTTTTTCAAGAATAAGTTGTATGTCAATGACTTGAATATTCGAATTATTGACTTTTGCCCTTTTCAAAAGCTTGAGATCCTCCCTCGCACCAAACAATACAATCTGGTCAACTTGATGCGTCTTAAACAGGTTGTGAATGTATTCGCGTAATTCATTTAGGCATTTAGACCGTAGCTCTCTGGCTATAACTTTATCAGAGTTTTCTAATCGGTAGCTAGGATCGAATATTTTCTGATACTCTCCTCTTTCAATGTTTGCAACTCTTTCCGAGAATCCAACAGTTTTACCAATGTCATTGATAATATTTTTTCTGACAACTATGTCTACATCATAGGAGAACTTTTTGCTTTCCAATAAAACCGCCTTGCGATCTAAATCATATATCACCGCACCAATTTCTGTTGGAAATAAGTCTGCTCTATTAGAACCATAAATTGGTCCAAACTCCATATCTAAAAATAGAGTATTCATCCACCTACCTCTTAACTAGCCCAAGTTTTTAATACGTGACAAAGAATGAATGTCCAAAACTCTCCCCCACTAACTCGCTTAATTTGCATAATTATTATGATACTTATAAATCAAAAGTTTGTCTAGTCAAAAAATGTTCAGCTTTGTCCCCCACAGGCTAAATTTCACCTACATTACACATAAAGGGTTAGAAGAAATCGGCAACACGGAAGCACTCATTCATCGCTACCAAGGTAATCCCCTATGGTTAAAAAGCGTGGCGAATCTGATTGAAGAGTTGGGAATCAGCGCGACAGAGTTATTAATAGATGATACCATATTGTTGCCGGAAGATTTGAAAGATGTTTTACAGCAGCAGTACGATCGCACTTCCGAACTAGAAAAACAAGTCATGTCATTGTTGGGGACAGAAAACCAGCCAGTCAACTTCGCCAAATTGCTTCAAAACGGACAAATATCATCATCAGATTTGCTCAACGCCTTGCAATCTCTATCGCGGCGCTGCTTGATCGAAAAACAGGAAAGTCTTTACACTCTCCCATCTGTACTGAAGCAGTATATCAAAACTCGACACTGAATAAACGCTTCAAACAACACCGCTTGTCAACTCTTGTTTCCTCAAATTCGGCAACAATGCCAAAACATCCAAATACCACCACCAACGCTGAGGTGTAATCTCCTCAAATTTGCGCTTCTGGGTTAAATCCACAAATTTTGACAACTCCTCATAAAACTCCCTTGCTTGTTCAACTAACCGTCCATCGGCATTTGCTAATAAACTTTTCTCTTCCTCACTCAGTTGAGATTCAACTTTTGCCAACTCATCTCTAAGTTGCAACATTTCTAAATGTTCAGCCCCACTCACATCAGGAAATTCAACCATTACACAATAGTTTTTTACCAAAATATTCATAATAAATCCTTAACTAAACCTACATAAATAAACATTGAATTAGCACTGAACTGCAAACAAACATATCATAGCCTATAATCGAAAAACGCAGATGATTTGGAATCATCTGCGTTAATCTGCGGTTTAATTTAACCCTTTTAAACTCAAGCCGCAGCCTTATCTAAAGACTGCACTTCAGCCAGTAATTTGTGCAAAGCTTCGCCTTCAACTACTTCAGTTTCTAATAGTTGCTGCGTGATTGTTTCCAACAATTCCCGATTAGCTTTTAGGATATCCAAAGCTTGTTGGTGTGCTGTTTCGACAATCTCTTTAACTTCTTGATCGATCGCCTCCGCAGTTGTAGCACTCACCGCACGGCGCGCATTTCCCATACCATCGCCGAGGAACGATTGTTGAGCGCGATCGTACGCTAGAGGCCCCAACACCTTACTCATCCCGTAAGTTGTCACCATCCGTTCAGCTAAATCAGTCGCCCTTTGCAAGTCGTTTGAAGCGCCAGTAGTAATGCTACCAAACACGACTTCCTCAGCCGATCGCCCACCCAACAGTGTAGCAATCTGACCGCGCAATTCCGACTCATCCAACAAGAAACGGTCTTCTGTCGGTACTTGCAACGTGTAACCCAATGCAGCCATACCGCGCGGGACGATCGAGATTTTCGCCACTTCGCCGCCGCCAGTCATCACAGCGCCAACCATTGCGTGTCCGACTTCGTGGTAAGCCACAATCTTTTTCTCTTTTTCGTTGAGCACCCGGCTTTTCTTTTCCAAGCCAGCTACAACGCGCTCAAACGCCTCATAAAAGTCTTCCTGTGCCACAGTGAGACGCTTGTTACGGGCGGCTAGCAAGGCAGCTTCATTGACCAAATTTGCCAAATCTGCGCCCGAAAAACCGGGGGTACGAGTGGCGACGGCCTTCAAATCAATATCCGGGCCCAACTTCACTTTTTGAGAGTGAATGTTCAAAATTGCTTCGCGGCCAGACAAGTCCGGGCGATCGACTAAAACTTGGCGATCGAAACGGCCTGGGCGCAACAAAGCAGCATCCAAACTTTCCGGGCGGTTAGTAGCAGCCAGCACAATTACCGTAGTATTGCCCGCAGCAAAACCATCCATTTCAGTTAACAGTTGATTGAGAGTTTGTTCGCGTTCGTCATTGCCGCCAAATGCAGCATTAGTGCTGCGAGATTTGCCGATCGCATCCAATTCATCAATGAAAATAATACAAGGAGCCTGTTTCTTAGCCTGCTCGAATAAATCTCTGACTCTCGCAGAACCCACACCGACAAATAGTTCTACAAATTCCGAACCGGAGATGCTAAAAAACGGCACACCAGCTTCACCAGCCACTGCTTTTGCTAACAGAGTTTTGCCAGTTCCCGGCGGCCCGACTAACAGCACGCCCTTCGGAATTCGCGCGCCAATTGCCGTAAATCTGTCTGGAGTTTTTAGGAATTCAACAACTTCGACCAACTCAGTTTTAGCTTCTTCTACTCCAGCCACATCAGCAAAAGTAATTTTCGCCGATTCACCTTCCACGTAGACCTTAGCTTTGCTTTTGCCGATCGACAGTGCGCCCTGTGGGCCGCCGCCATTGCGGTTCATGAAAAATTGAAAAATCGCCACAAAAATCAGCGGCGGAACCACCCAGCTTAAAACACTGCCGATCCAGCCATTTTTGGAAGGGGGAGTAGCAGCAAATTCAACGCCTTTTGATTCTAAAAGTTTAGGCAGTTCTAGGTCAAAAATCGGCGTAGTTGCCAGCACTTGACCGGGTTTGTCGCCTTCGCCTTTGAGTTGGTAGCGAATTTCATTTTGGCCTACCGAAGCTCGAACTACATCTTGTTCCTGAACTTGGTGGACGAACAAGCTGTAAGGCACTTGCGGAATTTGCGGGCCGAATAAATTGGGCAAAAAGATGTTTGCTAGTAGAAACAAACTTGATAGCAATAACAAGACATTGCTGATTTGTCGAAACCGAGGTGGTTGGGGTTGGTCTTTAATTGCCATTGATAACTGTCATCCTTTAATTTAAACCAGTTTTATTCATCTATTTTGTCATTAAATACGCACGCGGTGTCAAGCGGATTTCCTCACTCGATCGGTTCGGTTAACTGGGTTGCACCTATTTTGTCTTATTAAAGACGACAGCAAGAAGGCACGAAGAACGCGAAGGAATAGAATAGAAGAGCGTTATATTTATGAATAGTTGGCTAAAAGTTACTTAATGGTTATTATTTCTGAATCGTTTCAAGATTATCTCGCTTTTTTCTTCCTACCCTACCCTTCGGGAACCCCTGCGGGGAACGGGAACGGCTTCGCCGAACGCGTTCTTCGCGTCTTCACTGTTCGTTATATTTATGCAGCTTCTGGGTTTAACTGAATCATTTCCCAAGTAGTATAAGTGCCGATCGCACCCCAAATCGCGTAAGGTAACAGTAACAAAGCCGCAGTTTGAGAAATCGGCAAAACAGCCAACAGCAGCACAACTCCCAAAATCTCGCCAACGCCTCCTAAAATCGTCCCTACTTTCAGACTTTTGGCTCGGAGAGTAGCAGGAATATAAGCAACTGTTACAATTTCTAAAAGCAAGTACCAAGCCATTAGCAGCCAAGTTGTGAGACTTCCCGGATCGCGTTCCCACACGACAGCAGCGCTACCGGCCCCACAAGCAAAAATCACCGTCCAAATTAACGGAATAGCAGGCTCGAAAAACATCCAATCTGGTCTTTGAAGTTTGACGGCCCAGTTAATATCGCGCAGTTTGAAAAACAAAGTGCCCAAGGCGACTGAGAAAGTCACGCCGCCGATAATCATCCAAGATTCAATCATGGTTCTAAATTTTCAAGTTGCTCGATCGCTCTTTAAGTCGATCGTCCCAACTTACAGCCGAACTTCCATCAGCCTTTAGCAATAACTTTTGTAAAGCCCGACGCAATAATCGCTAACCGCCCGACACATTTTTAGCAAACTCTTCGCGTCCAGACACCAAATTAGCTGGAACGCCGTTGGGGTAATTTTGCGCGATTAAAGCTTGCAACTTTTCAACTCGATTTCCAGGGTTCGGATGAGAGCTCAAAAACTCCGGCGATCCCCCGCCCTTGCTAGCGGCACCGAGAATTTGCATCACCTCAACAATACCTCTAGGATCGTAACCCGCTTCGGTCATAAACCGAAAACCTAGGCGATCGCTCTCAAGTTCATCTGCTCTACCGTACCGCAAACCGACAACTTGATTGACAGCTTGAGCAATTAATGCTGCTTGTTGTCCGCCACCGCGATCGTCGCTAGCGGCCACCCCAACCGCCGTTACCAAAGACCTGCCCAATTGCTGTTTTGCCAAGTGTTCCGCAGCGTGTCGCCCCACAACGTGACCGCTTTCGTGCCCCAGTACAGCCGCCAACTGAGCCTCAGAATTCAGGCGCCGCAGCAGTCCGGCGGTAATGAAAACTTGTCCTCCCGGTAGGGCAAAAGCATTGACAGTTTGGGCATCTCGCAGCAGGTGGAATTCAAACGGATAAGGCGCTTGTTTTGCCGTTGAACCGTTGACAACTCGTTCTCCTACTCGATCGACATATTGCTGAATTGTTTGGCTTGGATAAAGCCCCCCGTATTGAGCCGCCATTTTGTCTCGCGCCTGCAATCCCAAAACTACCTCTTGGCGGGGAGAAAGCTGCACGCGCTGTTTCTCTCCAGTTACGGGATTTTGTACGCTGCTGGTAAAATAGGTGATTGACCCAAAAAATGCCATTAATAAGCCGATCGCAGCTCGGAATAAAAATCTATTCACAGCAGTTTACCTATAAAGTTTCGCGAGTAGATTACCAGGCTGACAGCTACCTCCACATCTATCTGAAGTATCAAATAACCAATTACCAATTACCAATTACCAATTACCAATTCCCAATTCCCAATTCCCAATTCCCAATTCCCAATGTTTCAAGCTACTCGTCGTCGCCTTGCTATTTGGTACACTGCTGTTACCGCTGTGTTGTTACTTGTATTCGCCACTGGTTTCTATTTCTACGTCCGCAATACTTTGATCGATCGCATTGACGACACTCTCAATCACGTGGTAGAAATAGTTGAGCGCACTCTCGTCATCGAACCGCTAACTTCCCCGACTACGGCAGATAAAACTAAGTTGCAAGTGAATATTCAAGCTAGTTTTCGAGACAGCAGCGATGCTGCCGAAGATGACCACATTGATTTAGAATGGTTCAGTCCTACGGGGGAGTTGCTGTGGTCTACTTTGTCGGAACCGCTGAATATTCCGATTAACGCTAAGCGCACTGGCGAAACCGTTTGGGTAATTAACAATAAGTTGCAGTCTCATCAAAACAATTCTCTCAGACAAGTTACGCAGCGAGTGGAAATCGGCCGCCAAGTTCTCGGATATTTGCGAGTCAGTCATCCTTGGTTTGAAGTGACAAAACCGATTCACCAACTAATTATAGATTTGATTTTGGGAGCGAGTTTAACGCTAATTTCTGTTGCGGCTATTGGCTGGCTGCTGTCGGGATTGGCGATCGCACCTGTGCGAGAATCTTACAGTCGCCTCAAACAGTTTACCGCTGATGCTTCCCACGAACTCAGAAATCCGATCGCCACTATTCAAACAAATGTCCAAGTAGCCTTGGCGGAACCGGACATCGAACCGCAGCAACACCAACAGCTACAGGTTATCGAACGGCTGACGCGCCGTTTGGGGCGGTTGGTTGACGATTTGCTGTTTTTAGCCAGACAAGACAGCGGAATCGTGCAGCAGCAGTGGGTTGATGTGCCTCTGGATGCTTTGTTGATTGAGGTGATTGAAGAACAACTGGCGATCGCCACAACCCAAAATCTCTCTTTATCTTTGGAAATAGTCGATCGACCAAACGATGAAGATAACTTTACAGTCTTAGGCGACTGGGATCAACTAGCGCGACTGTTTACCAATCTTGTCAGCAACGCCGTGCAGTACACGCCCTCTGGTGGCGAAATTCAAGTAGAATTGCAGCTTGCAGCTAAAAACAAAAGAAATTCGCCGATGTTAAATTCCGCACTGCAAATCACAGTCACAGACACCGGCATTGGGATTTCCCCCGAAGCGCTACCGCATTTGTTCGATCGATTTTACCGCGCCGATCCCGCCCGCACCCACCGCAGCGCCGCCGGTTCCGGTTTAGGATTAGCCATCGCCAAAGCCATTGTCGAAAACCACCGCGGCCAAATCCGCATTGACAGCCAAGTCGATCGGGGAACCGCCATTACCGTCATCCTCACACACCACAAATCAGAAACATCACGCCCCTAAAATTCGTCTCTTTCCCTCTTTCTTTGCGGTTAATAAAAAAACAGGACTTAGGTAGAAACGATAAAAAATAGATCCTGCGATTGCTTCGTACCTCGCAATGACATCAATCAGCCTCTAAAATTTCTTGCTTCCCCTCTTCCTCTGAGTCCTCTGCGCCCTCTGCGGTTCATCCAAAAAATCTATCCCTCAAACCCTGATTCTTTCTACGTTGCGCCCAAACCCAGCTATTAAAATTCTATTCGGGCATAGATTAACATAAACTTTGTTGGAAAATCTCGATCGAACTTGTGAGGAGTTATTTATGTTTCGCCACAATCTACCGTTGAAAAAAATCAGCTTGCTAGCAGCCACCTGCGGCGGTTTACTCGTCAGTCTAGCGACACTTGGACAAGCAGGCGGCCCCCCGCCCCAATCAGGAAACCCGTTTCCCAACCGAGTCCCGCAGCCACTCCCGCAACAGGAAAGCCCGTCAGCGAACCGATGCCCACGGTGAGTCCCAGCCCCAACGGGATGCCATCAAAACCCAGAACAGACGCCCCTCCCCGCTTCCCGATGCCCGGTGCCCGAGTTACGCCGGCAGAGGGCATGGTAGTAATTAAACTGGTGAATACCACCAATGCAGTCATCAATTATCAAGTCATAGGCGTAACTCCACCGCGCACTCTGGGCGAACAATCAGAAATTGTGCTCAAAAACATCAAAGTACCAATCACCCTCACTTACCAGCGTCCAGACGGCGGATTGCTGCTGGTTCGCCCGCAAGCTACGGCAATGCCGGGAATGTTGCAGGTGAGTTTTGGCGCCACAACTGACTTGGGCGCTGATACAAAATCGATGGAAATTCAAGAAGATGGGAGAGTATTTTTGAATTAGTCATTAGTTATTGGTTATTGGTTATTGGTTATTGGTTATTTGTTAGCTGTCAACAATAACTAATAACTAATATCAAATCCGCCTAATTTCTTTAGCGAAAGTCCTCTTGAGAAGACTTTCGCTTTGAGGCAGGGGTTTCAACCCTTGCTGGACTATGGGTTGTATTTTAGGTTGACATCAATGCCCAATGCCCAATTCCCAATGCCCAATTCCCAGTTAATCGCCTAGTAACAAAGGAGGTAACTGAGTAAAAGGTAAATCCTGGTTGACTGCATCAATTTCCTCCTGTTCCCTTTCATTGATTTGACCAATATAAGACTTAAGAATTTGCGCCAGACGGTTGTTGTAAAACCTGTGCAAACTATAGTTAGGCATTGCTGGAAAACCGCGCCGTTTTTTGTGTCGCCCACCCGCACCCGGATCGAAAGTTTTGATGCCGCGATCGATCGCCCATTCGATCGGTGTATAGTAACAAGCATCGAAGTGCAAACAGTCAATTTCCTGCAAACTGCCCCAATAACGTCCGTAAAGTCGATCGCCCTTATACAAACAAAACGACATACCCACAGGCTGTCTGTCATCTTCCTTATCGTAGGCGGCGACAAACAAAACGCGATCGCGATAATTGTGATGCAACTGTTCAAAAAAGCGCTTAGTCAGATACTTGCTACCCCACCAACCAAACTTATCGCAAGTATTCTCATAAAAAGCATACATTTGCCCAAACATCGCTTGGGGAATGTCATCACCAGTCAAAGTTTTCACTAACAAACCTGCTGCTTCCACAGCCTTGCGTTCGCGCTTGATATTGCGGCGCTGGTTGGCATTAAACGTGCCTAGATAGTTGTCAAAATTTTGATGGCTTTGATTTTGCCAAATATAACTGTGGTGCAGCCAAGCGCTAAAACCGTGCCGTTCCATGCGATCGCGCCAGACTGGATCGACATACAGAAAATTGCAACCAGAGATATTGTGGCGATCGCAAAAATGGTCGATCGCACTTACCATGATACCAGTTAACTCATCCTCATCTTCCCCATCAGCAATCAAAAACCGATAGCCTTCCGCCGGAGTAAACGGCGTCATTCCCATCAATTTCGGATAGTATTGAACACCCAAACGTTGAGCTAAATCAGCCCATTGATTGTCGAATACAAATTCGCCATAACTGTGACTTTTGACATAAAGCGGCGCACAAGCAATCAACTGTTTGTCTCGCCAGACTGTCAAGTGATGCGGTAGCCAACCGTTTTTACCTGTCGCGCTACCGGAAGTTTCGAGATTATACAGCCAATCCCATTCGAGAAATGGCGTTTTTAGCGGCATCGCCAAGGCATCCCACGATGCTTGCGGGATATCTGCTAATTTGCTAATCCAGGCTACAGAATATTGAGGTTTCGGCTGTTTCAGCATAGGAAGATTTGAACGTAGAGCGATCGAACTTTATTTAACTTAATACAATTTCTCCTGTTCCACACTCGCACACTCGTTACCAGGCTCTGCCTGGTAACGCAGATCCAGAGGCTCTGCCTCGCTTATACTTAGGAAAATCGAGGCAGAGCCTCTAGACATGGGTTCCCAGGCAGAGCCGGGGAACCAGTTAG
>JAYUGZ010000521.1:0-1544 GCA_043767465.1 Cyanobacteriota bacterium | reverse complement strand
GTGTCCAAACAGATGGGAAAGGCGTCAATTCCGGCAAATTCTTTAAATAGCATGGCTTTGCCTTCCATGACTGGCAGTGCAGCCATTGGGCCGAGGTTTCCCAGTCCCAAAACTGCGCTACCATCGGTAACAATAGCAACAGTATTTTGTTTGATTGTCAGGTTGTAAACTTGTTCGGGGTCGTTGGCGATCGCCGTACAGATGCGGGCGACTCCTGGGGTGTAGGCCATTGCCAAATCGGACTGGCGTTTGAGGGAAATTTTGCTAATTACGCTGATTTTTCCACCGCGGTGCAAGTCGAAAGTGCGATCGAACACATCGATCACTTTGACATCCGGTAGCGCTTTCACTGCTTGCACGATTTCTTCGTTATGTTCAATGCTGTAAGCATCGACGGTGATATCGCGAACTGTACTGGCGCGGGTTTGCTCGATCAAGTCGATTTGACCGAAGTTGCCGCCCACAGATGCGATCGCGCTGGTGACGCTAGCCAGCATTCCCGGCTGGTTCGGCAGAGCAACGCGAATCGTTAAACTAAAGCTGGGGTTCGGTGTCAGTTTTACCATGATTGCTTGATTTGAGATTGGAGAATTTCAATCTTAGATTTTATCGCCAATGTTAGGCATAAAATTTAATAATTAAAATTTTCAACTGAAATTTTTAACAAATTCTCCGAGCCTGTGATGCGATCGCCCTATATATCCCCGTAGGGTGCGTCAGTTTCAAGGTGTTTGAATTGTGTCAAAACTTGGGACTGACGCACCCTACTAACTACTAACTTTTAAATCCGTTACATCCGTTACAAAATCCGTTGCCGAACTTCCCTCTTTCTTCTTCCTTCGGTCAACTGTCAACTGTCAACTGAATCAACGCCTAATTCCTGCTGCTGTCTTTTGAAGGGAGACATTCAGGAGAGTTAGTGCGGCTTGTTAGTGGCTATGATTGGGGAGGTAAAAAGTAGATGCAACACTGTTTAATCGAGCAGGTAAAAATCAGATCGACTAACAAGTGGGCATTTCGTATGTATTCTGCTTGCTTGTTTAACACTTGCTTTCCGATTGCGAGTGCAACCTTGCTTTCGATCGAATTACCTGCACGCTTTGCCCCGAATTCGAGCGACTGTTACTAATAAGCAATCTATCCCGCGCCAGTAAAGACACAGGTTTAGCTCAGCACAACGAGTTGCTGGTTGTTAACTGTCAATTTTAGCGATCGCTCGTAGCATCAGCACAGATAACAGTAAAGATTTTGCAAGCTAGACAATCGGGGGGAACTTTTTCTAAGTCTTGCAGATCAACTGCTTGCTCGGCCTCGCTACCGGCGGGAACGATGCACAGGGCAACTTGTCCGACTCCAGCCATGAGTTCGGCAACTCGCTCCAAAATACTGTCGATTTTGCCAATTAATTGCTCTGCTGCATCCAGACTCGGCGCGACGATGAAAAAGGTTTTGACTCCATCGGGACAAGGCGCAAAGCCGAGGGTGCACTCTTCTAATAGCGCTTGAGTCGAGAGACTCAAAGGCTCATGGAAGCGATTGATTAC
>JAYUGZ010000520.1:0-9984 GCA_043767465.1 Cyanobacteriota bacterium | reverse complement strand
GGTTATGTCATACAAAAAAAATATGGGCGGTTGAATTAGTTGTTCAACCGCCTATCTTATATTTGATCCTATTTTTTAACAGTGGCTGGCAAATAAAGCAGCGGATCTTCAGCCACCCAACCCGAACCAGAATTGTACCGATTCGCCAGCCGGCCGCAGTGTGGCGGCGCGATCGAGACATAGCTGGTCCCGGACAATCACGGGCGGGGTCGGAGTTTTCTCAAGGCGCACCGAGAGGAAGATTTGTCGCCGTTTTCCCACAGGGGCGATCGACCTGACTGAGTGCAGAAATCACCAGAAATCAACGTTTAAAAGTGATTGCGCACACAACAAAAGTATTCATTTGGGACAATTGACAATTTTTGAGCCGAGTGAAAGCGCGGATTTGAAAGTTCGAGTCGCGCCCCAGACTGCAAATCCCAGCCTGAGCCAAGTTAGGATAAGAATTATTAGTTTTCGTCGCTGCGGTCAAATCAAGCAATTTTTGCGTGTGATGCCCGTGTTGCGCCAGTCTGCCCCTAGCTATGTTAGGAGAGGAAGCGGTACGCCCCGCCCCGTTTCCGAACCGTCGCCAAGACAAAAATGCTTGATGCCGATCGTGTTTGCGGGGATGAGGTATTCAGCGGGAGTTGTTAAATATGAGTTTATCTTTTAAGCAGTTGACACTTTATGTGACTTTGCTGTCTATTGGCGGAGGCATCGGCTGGTTGGGTAATCGCTATCTGCAAGGCTCAAACAATCTAGAAACCGGATTGGTTTTGCCCGTGGTGCGCCAGCAAATCCCGCCCTATGCGTCTCCTCCAGTTCAGGAAAATCGCCCAGTCGATCGCAGCAATCCCAATTTTATTGCCGAAGCAGCCGAAAAAGTCGGCCCGGCTGTCGTGCGCATTGACGCATCGACTAAGGTGACGAATCAAGTGCCCGAAGCTTTCAAAAATCCTTTGTTTCGTCGGTTTTTTGGGGACAATTTGCCGCAGCCGGAAGAACGCATCAAGCGTGGTACCGGTTCGGGGTTTATTCTCACTTCAGACGGCCGCATCGTGACTAATGCTCACGTTGTCTCTGGGACGGATACAGTTAAGGTGACGCTCAAAGACGGCCGCGAGTTTGAGGGTAAAGTTCAGGGCGTCGATCCGCTGACGGATGTTGCTGTTGTGAAAATTAATGGCAAGGAACTGCCGCAAGTGGCTTTGGGGCGATCGGACAATATTGTACCGGGACAGTGGGCGATCGCGATCGGCAATCCTTTAGGTCTCGACAATACCGTGACTGTAGGCATTATTAGCGCTACGGGTAGAACCAGTTCCCAAGTCGGCATCCCCGATAAGCGAGTCCGCTTCATCCAAACCGATGCAGCCATCAACCCCGGCAATTCAGGCGGCCCGCTACTCAACGACCAAGGCGAAGTAATTGGCATCAATACCGCCATTCGCGCCGATGCTCAAGGCTTGGGATTTGCAATTCCGATTGAAACCGCCAAACGAGTTGCCGATCAGTTATTCGCCAAAGGGAAAGCTGAACATCCCTATCTCGGCATTCAAATGCTCAGCTTGACTCCCGCCACCAAGGCAGAAGTTAACAAACAACTCGATAATAAAATTACGATCGATCAAGGCGTAGCCGTGACCCGAGTCGTGGAAAATTCCCCCGCTCAAAAAGCCGACCTCCGGGCCGGAGATGTCATTCAAAAAGTTGACGGAATTGCGGTCAACACTCCCGGCGATGTGCAAGAACGGGTGGAAAACACTGCTGTGGGCAAAGAACTCGAAGTGGAAATTAACCGTTTGGGTCAAGTTCAGAAACTGAAAGTACGTCCGGGTGCTTTTCCCCTATCCGGTAGCCCCGCCGGTGGTTAGTCGCCACCGTGGAGGATGAAAGATGCACCAGATGCTCGATCGGTAGTTGTACAATACCAATCAAACAAAGGATTTTGACGCTGACAAAGCTTTCAGGTGAGATTGTCTGTAATTAATTCTGTACAACTACCGATCGGGCGAGATTCCTGCTCTGGGACAGAGTTTATTTTATTTCTAGGAAAAATGTGCGCAATTACGCACATTTTTCCTAGAGAGGATTTAAAACTCAGCTTTGAGGAACCAAAATAATTATGTATTCTCAGTCCTAAATGCGAATGCCTTTGAGGCTCAGCAATCAGACAAGATTAACTACACAAAGGCTTTTGAGGTTGACAAGGCTTTTCGGTGAGATTTTATGTAATCAATTCTGTACAACTACTTAGTTGGGGACGCAGAAACCGGGTTTTTTGACCAAAATCCTCCGTGTAGCGCGAGGGATATAGGATGGAAAACCCGGTTTTTTAATTGCCTGTCCGTCCAGGATTGTTTGTTTTTTGAACAACATTCATCTTTCTGGCCTCCCCAACCCGTTCATCTTTTTACTTTTCTTTGGCAGAGTTTGGTTGAATCGAGCTGGTGCTTGCTAAATTTTCTTCTAGCTGCATCCTCTGCTCCATTTGTCTGAGAAAATAGCCTGTCATCATCGCTGAAGCTAGCAAACCTGCTAAGTTTTCGCGGTCAGTGGTAATCTCAACGTTAAAATTGTCTGAAGGCAAGACACCGAGAAGTCCTTGAACGTTATGAGAGATAATTTCTCTGATTTCAGGGCTGGCGGACTTGGCGATGCGGGCTAGAACCTCCGGAGATTGGTGTTGGAGGTACTTCAGAAGTGGGTTGACTGCGGTTTGTTGGGCATTGTCCCGGTCAAAGTCAGGGTGAAAAACCATTTGGCGATTCTTAATTTCTGGCTGGCTACATTCTACTTCAAACTACTCGTCATTGCTTGGGTACAAATTTGCCTGAAAGTCAATTTGCAATTGTTTTGGTAGTTGGTCTACTTGAAAATACCGGTGAAATTTATCGGTAACTTGTAGCCAATACGATCGCCCATCCGTTGGCTTCCGTTTCCGCACGAAACCCATTTCTACCAGTTCCTGCACCTGTTGGTAAGCACCGGAACCCCGCAAATTAACTAAATCTGGCTGCGCGATGCCGCCTTTGAGGGCGATCGCCGCCAGCGTCCGCAAAGCCCCCACACCTAGTTCCGGAGGTATTAAAGTTTGCATTAAACTGGCAAACTCTTCTCTCAGTTGCAGGCTGTATCCTGTTGGGGTTTCGACAACTTCTAGGGCACTGTCGCGGTGGGAAGAGTCAGACATGAGTTCGATGATGGCGTCTTCGGCTTCAGCTCGATCGCACTTGGCAATCTCAGCAATTTCTGCGATCGACACCGGCTGACCTTTGAGGTAAAGTATAGCTTCTATTGTTGTGGCTAAGCGAGTCATTTAGGCATTAGTAATTGGGAATTGAGACGTTGAAGTCAGAATGATTTAGTTATCTAGAAAATAAGTCGGAAGGATTTATACCAAATCCTAGTCTGTTTCCTAGTCCGCCTCCGCGGACGCAAGTTTGTGTAGTAGCGATTTCAATCGCTCTGTTTCCTAGTCCGCCTCCGCGGACGCAAGTTTGTGTAGTAGCGATTTCAATCGCCGAGTCTATTTAGCAATTAGCCACGGCTCAATCTAACTGTCGGCCAGTCAATTCTACAAAAATATCCTCTAAATTAGAAGCACGAACCATCATCCCAGTCTTATCATCTTTGGCATCCAGATAAAAATTAGCTTCTTCCAGAGTCGGGAAAAACTTGTATTCCCAGCGATCGCCTATTTGCTTCATCACCAACCCTTGACCGTGTTCCTGCCGCAATTGCGCCAACGTTCCCAGTTTAATTAACTTACCGCCATCCATAATCCCGATGCGATCGCACAAATACTCAACTTCATCCATATAATGCGTAGTCAACAGCATCGTCATTCCCTGCTTATTCAAATCTAAAATAATTTCCCACAACCTGCGCCGCGTTTGCGGGTCTAACCCTACAGTCGGTTCGTCCAAAAATAAGATTTGCGGCTCATGCAAAAGCGCTCTGGCAATTTGCAACCTCCGCTTCATTCCACCCGACAAAGTTTTTACTAAATCATCTCGCCTTTCAGTTAATTCTACATATCCCAACCACTGTTTAATCAACTGTTGCCGCTTCGGATTTGGAATGTGGTGCATCCGCCCGTGAAACTCCATATTTTCCCAGACGGAAAGTTCAGTATCAACGCTGGTTTGTTGGAGTACAACGCCAATGGACTGTTTAACTTCCAAGCTTTGGCGCATCACGTCATATCCGGCTACCTGAATTTGACCGCTGCTGGGTTTGGTCAGCGTAGTCAGCATCCGAATAGTCGTCGATTTCCCAGCACCGTTGGGGCCCAGGAGGCCGAACATTTCTCCGGCTTCAATTGTGAAGGAAAGGTCATTGACAACTGGAATTTTGTTGTAGATTTTGCAGGCGTTTTGCAGGGAAACAGCGGCATTCATAGGTATTTCGGGATCAATTATTGTAATCAGGCTCTTTATTTTAATTCATATCGTGTCAGGTAAATTCATATAATGCTTGTTGGGGCGGGTTCGCAAACAATCTCTAATTCATATCTAAAATATCTATAAACCCGCCCCCACTAAGCGACAAAATGTGATTGCGGGCAATTCAACAGACATGATATCATTCCTGGACGCAGAAACCGAGTTTGATTAACGAAAATCTCTGCTAACAGACATTGGTATAAATAAAATAACAACTTCTCTGCTACTTGTGCACGAGTTTTGTTAGTATAACTAATCTGAGTGTCATCCCCAGCTATAATGCTGATTTTTTTTACCGCTTGCAGTACCCACTTATTGTGGTTTAGCTAAATCCGGTTGCAATTCCATGATGCGTTTATCAAGTTTGCTTGCGACTTCGCTAATCGTTACGGCCGGTTTGCTGCCGTCGAGATACATAATTATCAGATAACTTCCTATTTTCCCCCGCCGAAACACCGCGATTTCGACATTCATGGTTACACCTTGTATTTTTCCTTGATTTGTCCAACCACGCGATACCTCGCCAATCTTTTCTTCTAAGGTTAAAGCAGTAAGTTTAGTAAAGCTAACTTCCTTGTTGCTACTACTATTTAAACCTTTCGAGAATTCTTGTGCAAAAACATCTTCACGCATTTCTTCATCAAATTGAGTTCGATCGATCAGGTTGGTCAGATCTTTGGTAAATCCTATGATTATTTGAAAATGCTGGTCGTTGCTCTTGTTATAAGCAAACACGCTTGCTGGTTTCAATGTCTGGAGACCGCTGGACAGTTTTTGGATCGTCGCAGGTGGAATTTCTGCAAAACCTACGGGCAAGTCTTGTAAAGTCAGAATTAGTCTTGACAAGTCCGCTGCGGGAGTTGGAATATTGACAGACAGAGTATTGTTGCTAGAGGGAATTGGAATTGCGATCGACTTTCCGCCAACTGCACCGCCCAATCCACCACTAATTAGCAAACACACCAAGAACACAACTTTTTTGTTCATTACTTTACCCTGTTGCGACGACCGATTACCAACCTCTACCTCACTCTACCCCAAAGCGCTGTCTTTTACTCTACCACTTCTAATTCCTCTAATTCTTGTGTAGACTGCCATCCAGCTTGCCAGAGCGATCGGTCTTTAAGCTGTTGGGCGTTCAGCCAGAAACGGACATTCCGATCGCAAGATGCCACCATTTCTGCAAATACCCATTTACCTTCGTTTTTGCGGTTGACTACTTGAAAGTGGCGCCACCCCCAATTTTTTTGGTGAGAAGTCCATCGGGAACCAACTAAATAAGGAAATTTTTGTTTCTTAGGCACTGTATTTTTGTTGATAAATATATGAGAAAGCCAGTTTATGATAATAACTCCTGATGTTTGACGAGCTCAATTCCAGATTCGCACCAGCGAGAATCTTCTCTCGCTCTGTCACATCACACACCATCTTTCACTGAGCTGTAGCTGACTAGAGAGTTCAGCTAAACTATGTCTGTAAGTAGATGCGTTTATTGTAAATTGAAGTATTTTAGCCTCCGAGTTCAAAAGTAAGGGCAGTTCAGTGACTGCCCCTGTAATTAGTTATACCTATTGAATAGGATTGATTTTTCAGCCGCTGCACAAAAAGCACATTTATGCAGGACGAGCTAAATCGTAAATCTCAAATCTAAAAGCAAATAACCCAGGTTATAGTTGTGCGCAATAATCCGTTCTGCGAAACTTACTCAAATCTACTTTTCCAGCAGGTTTGACGTTCATTTCCTATTTTACCAAAGCGGTAGGCCGCTTCTTGTCCGCAGGCGTTTTTTCGGGCCCAACTGTCCCTACAAACATTTTTTCAATCTCAATCGTGTCTCATTGACGCTGTAAAGCTCAATAAAAAAGCACTTTTAGGCAAGATTGACTAATTTATGTGATGCTGTCGCTACCCCTTAATTACTTCCGTGTGAAGGCTTTTGCCCCGATAAATCCATAGGAAGTTGGGGAAGCCGGAGTCGCACTGCATTTGTTTGCAACCAGAGAGTGATGGCGTGCTTCCGCTGTGGAGTCACGTACTCTCCGGGTCTAATCACGCCAGCACAGACGCCGATGTTTTTAATAAGGGTTTCTCGCTCCGATGAACTTGCACCCTGTAGCAACCTGACTTGGGCTTTGATAAAATCTACGTTCATAGCAGAAAGTAAAAGTAACTAAAGAACTCAGTTAAATAGCGATGCTTTGGTTCCAATTGTAACTCTAAAACCACTTGGTACGAATCAAATTGATTCAACATCCCCAGGATGGGGATCGGAGCGTCTAGAGCTAGCCAACTTTATTTACTTTATCTGTTTTTGCTGGCAAAAGTGTCACTATGCTAGCAGTTTTGGCAGAATTATTTATAGTTAAGAACTGTTACAAATTTGGCTCACCTCCCACAATAATGCAGAGTTTAGTGCTAACGCTACTTTCCAGAACTCAAAAAGTTCAGCATTGTCTCCAGATCCTTGGCTTCCTAGGTTTTACCAGAAAGAATTGGTTTGAAGCCGGAACCCTTGTAGGGAGAAATTAAAATCAGGCTATTGATTACTCCAATCCTCTGACTCCCAGGTAAAGGTCGCCCTCAAGCAGTCAACTGTCGAGCGGTCAACTGTCAACTGAACCTCCCCCATAGGGAAGGGAACAGCCGAACATTCCTGTTCCTGAGCCCTCCTTAACACCCAGACACTCTCACCTCACCCTATTGATTTAACTCAGCCCCTATGGCTCGCTGACGACTATAACTTAAGGCATACGTGTTGTCGCCTGGGCTACCATAAGCAAGCAAGTTTTGCTCGTTGTTTCTCAATCATATATTTTTTGGCTTTTCTTGAAAAGCCCTGATTGGTGTTAATTAAGGCAGCTTTGTGATGTCCGCGCCAACTAAGACTCGCAACTTGCGAATCCCGACATTTTCCCCTCTGTGGCGGTGCATTTGTTTTCTAAATTTATTGGGGACGATCGCTCATTGACTAGAATTGCCAGTAAAAGTCATTTTGTATAATCCATAACATATAGCAACCGCCACATAGGCTAGGACATAAATAATGTCATGAATAGATCCTATGACCATGGGAGCATAAACGGTTTGATGCTTGACAGTTGACAGCACTTGACAATCATAAGTCCGAGGATTGGAATAATGAATAGTCTGATTTTAATTTCTCGCCTTTAGGGCTTGGGGCTTTCAACCAATTCTTTCTGGTAAAGCAAATCAACCTTGCATAGCTGCGCTTCCCAAGTTGACTGCGCAGATATTGCCTTCACCGTCTGTGTTTAATAGCAGTGATATAGCCTTTCGAGCGAAACATGAGGTATGACTGGGCATAGGGCTATGGGCATAGGGCTATGGGCTTACGGCCTATCCTCACTTTTTTGATAACCGCTATATATCGCCCAATTTGCTAGTTGCTCAAGTTGAGAGCGAGTATAAATTAAGCAGCTAAGCTGAAGCAAGCAAATCCGCAGCCTAAATGTTTGAATTAGAGATAAAAACAGAATTATTTAGGAGTAGCGCCTCAACATTGTTTTGGCGTCTAAAAACGTCGCTGCTGCCATACTTCCGGTAAAAATAAAGACTGAGTTTTTGACTGTACAGGGGCAGGTTGATAGAGCTCTCAGATGTGAATTAAAGGTATTAATTAACCCGCAACTAGGAGATATTTCAATATCTAAAAACTCCGAGACTGCACAGTAGATAAAATCCCCTGCCGCCAGAGCTGCAAAGGGGAAATGGTGAATAAATTTATTGTTTAAAATTATCGATGTGTAGGTTTCCTCTTGAAGTGTCAAGAGGTATAGAGCGAGCGTTATCAGCTTTTTAGCTCAGATAATTCCCGATGATGAACCGGGAAATTATCTTGGCTAAATCAACCTTTTTTCTGGCGTTGCAGCTTAGTTTTCCAATTAGCGATCGCCGCCTTTGCCGGCTGATAACTCTTAGTACCCGACGGCACCAGCGAAGCAGCTTCAACTGCCTCTTTCAGCTTTCCTTGAGAGCCGCGCAACTGAGCAATTTTGAGAATAGCTTCGCTCCACTCTCCAATCAACTGCTGAGCTGCTTCATACTTCGGCTGACCAAGCTGAATTTTATTAGCTTGCTGGATGCCTTTACTGTAAGAAGAGGCAGATACCCGCTTAATTTGACCCGAAGCCGCCGATAGCAAAGCAGCATTTACCTCCTGCTCTTTGGATAGATCCTGCCACTGAGCGATCGCCTGTTTCGACTGATTGTAAACAGCTTGATTCACATCAGGCATCAATTTAGCCGCGCCGATCGCCCCGGAGAAATTGCCCCGAGCAGCCCGCCCGTTAGCGATATCCAAAATCGTCAAACTCCAGCGCTCAATATCCTGCTGAGCCTGCGGGTAGAGCGGATCGCTAGCCGGAATCGTCCGAGCCTTAACCACCGCTTTATTAAAACTAGAAGCCGAACCATCCTTGAGGAAAGTTTTCGCCTCAGCCCACACCTGCTGGCTCGACGGCGGCTGCTTGGTTCCAGTCCCTGCTTGCACAGTCCGCTGTTGGTTTGGCGGCACTCCAGCACCAGCGGATTTTTGAGGCCCAGCGTTTTGAGCATTCTCAGCAGGCGATCGCGGATCTCCCTCCTGCTGGCCGATAAAAATTGACCTGTTCGTCACAAAAACACCCAACAGCAGCACCAAAGCCGTAGCTCCACTCCACAAAATTAGCTGCTGTAAAAAAGACTTATCCGACCCCCCGTTATCCGTATCCTGGGGCTGTGGCAAATTCGGTCGATCGCCCCCCCCACCTGCGGGAACCACAGTATTCGGCTGCTGCGACACCGGCGGCATCTCAACCGACGAATCCTGAGCATTGCGAGTAGCCGGCGGCATCTCAATTCGAGCCGTAGCCGCCGCCATTTGCGGGCGATCGAACCCATCATCAGCACCAACCGCCATATTCCCATTGCGTCCGGCCAACGCAGCAGTTGGCACCCCAGCAGCATCAGGCAAAATCACCAAATGAGCCTTTCCCGGAGGATTTACGACCATCAAAGGTTCTTGTTTCGGACGCAAATGGTGGTCGCACAACTCCGGTAGGCGATCGCTCAAGAAACGGTCTAAACCCTTAAGCGTCATGCACTGTCCCGATCGCAGCCCCTCCAAAAGCGCCGTCGTAAAAAATCCTTGACGCAAAGCAGAAGTTTCCCGCGAAACTTGATTCGGACGGCAAGAAAGCACCGTCGGGATTTCCAGTCCCCGGGCCAATTCAGCCGTTTGAGTGCCGATCGTTTCCCCCGCTTTCACAATCTGGCTGCGATTCATATCAACCAGCACCAACACCGTTTCCGTCGGAGCATTTTTCAGAGTATTCAGCAGCCACTCTACCGAAATCCCCGTACCCTGAATATTAGCCGGATTGCCGTCAACCGGCATCAAATAATCCTTACCTTCATAGCTGACACCGTAGCCGCTAAAAAAACACCAGAGTACATCTCCCTGTTGCAGATGTTCCGCGCACAGGCTTTCGGTCAACCTCAGAATATTTTCCCGATTCGGATACGTTGATTGACCCCACAGCGACGGCGAGCTATC
>JAYUGZ010000519.1:0-1546 GCA_043767465.1 Cyanobacteriota bacterium | reverse complement strand
AAATGGGATGGGATTTGGTTTTATAGTTGGTTGAATTGTTGGTTGATTGAACTCTAGTGCTTGTCTCTCTAATTCTTTGCGGGCGAGTTCTTGCTTTTCTAATTCGGCGCGGGCGAGTTCTTGTTTTTCTAGTTCTGCTTTCTCTAATTCTTGGCGAACGAGTTCTGCTTCTTCTCGTTCTTTGCGGGCGATTTCTTGGCGGACGAATTCTTGTTTTTCTCGTTCTTTTCTGACAATCTCGTTTTTCTCAAACTCTTTTCTTTCTAACTCTTTACGAACAAGTTCTTGCTTTTCAAATTCTTGTCTTTCTAATTCTTTACGGGCTTGTTCTTTTTTCTCAAAAGCTTGTCTTTCTAACTCTTTTTTCTGTTGTTCTTCTGCTAAAGCCTTTTGTACGTTCCGTGCGACTTGTAGTTCATAGGTAGCGACTGTGAGATTGCCTTGATATTCGATGGTTTTGTCGATCGCGCCACTAGCCAAAAAAGAACCATGGGGAATTTGGCGGAGTGTGTTGATAGCTGACTGCCACAGGCGTTGTGACTGTTCCCAACTAGCTGGAGAACTTTTTGCGGTGCGTCCGATTACCACAGCTTCACGGGCTATTTTAGCTGAGTCATTCCAAGTATTTTTGGCTGTTTCTTCGATTTGAATGCGACTTTTGAGATTTTCGAGTTGCTGTGTGAGATTTTCTGATTTTTGGCGCTGGGTTTGGGGCTTCCAGGGTTCTGAGAAAAACGAGGTGTTGTCGGATGTTTTGGCAATTTGGTCTAATTCTAGTTTAAGGCGATCGCGCAATTTGTAGAGTTCCGGGAGCGATCGGGGAGATTCGCCCTCTGGCTGTCGCTGAGAGATTTGGAGTTGGTAGTTGAGGGAAGGTTGGGCCAGCGTTGTGGGGACTGCTACCCAGATGATACCGATGACGACACCGAAAGTATTGATAATGGCGATCGCAATATATTTAACCAAGCGCATATAGTTTCTCCTCAGACTCCCAAATGATTTTACCTAATATTGGGTTCAATGGGGAATTTAATTATCAGGTTTTTGGATGGGGCTCAGAAACCGGGTTTTTTACGAAAAGACGTGTTGCTGTTCATAGATTAGGTAAAAACCCGGTTTCTTATCATCGCATACCAGGCCAGAAACCGGGTTTTTTACGACAATATTTCGTTGCTGTCCAGAAATTAGGTAAAAACCCGGTTTCTTCGTCGGAGTCCGTAAGTCCTAAATCTTAACTTGTCACCTCCGATCGCTCCAATCTCCTTCCTAGCACACCGATAGTCAGGTTTGCGACGTTAAAAAACTTTCCACTATTAGTCACGGTACAGAATCCTCGATAAAATTTTGATAGACAACAAGAGCGACAATAAGTTGAGAATTTCTACATCAGCAAAGTAACGGATTCCCGAAAACCGCCTGGGGTTTCAACCCTTGCCGGACTGGGGCGAGTTGAAGTAGCCAATGTGCTACACTCAGTATACGCTCAAAACTCACACTGAAAATGATCAAAAATTATGCAATTAGAAGATTACTTTGAATTTTTAAC
>JAYUGZ010000518.1:0-4030 GCA_043767465.1 Cyanobacteriota bacterium | reverse complement strand
GGGTGGATGCCTTGACCAGAGCGCAGTTTGGGCTCAAGCAGGTCGAGAACTTTCGATCGATCTCTGGGATCGCTGCAAGTAGAAACTACGCCTGCGGGTTTGTTGAGCAACAGATAGACACAAGCGGGTCTATCCGTTGGTTTCACTGGGATTCCATCGACTTCGATCGAATCGCGATCGGGATTTGCCTTTTGTCCTAAACCAGCAATATTGCCATTAACTCGAACTCGTCCAGCTACAATCATCTGTTCTGCTAGACGGCGAGAGGCAATGCCCCACTGGGCGAGGATTTTTTGCAGCCTTTCATCAGACATGACGGGAGTGTGGGAACCGCCAACACGCGAGCGGTGGGGGAGGAAAGATGACACGGTTAATTGATTAACCGATGCTACCAACGATCGATTCCTGGTTGGGAATAAATTCTAATGCTTGCTAACCAATCCTTACAGGGCGTTGCGCCTGGTGCAGATTGTCCTTATGGCATAACCCTGAATGTTGTGCAAAAACTACGAGGAAAATACTCGCGGCAGGCTATTGCTTGCACCGTTAGTTTGTTGCTGGTTTGAGATGTGTGGGTCTGACGCGACCATAAACCAACACTACCATAAAACCGGTACTGCTGGTTAATTTTATACGCTCGATCGCGAAATTTCCCTCGGGATCGCACAACTGGCGAACTCAGCAAAGAACCTGAGGGGGAAAATGGTGAGATTTTGGCGGCTGACGGTGTTGCTGAATTCCAGATCGATGCTTGCTTGTGGAGTTAATAGGAGTTGGGATCATCAACCGAGTTTCTTGATATATCGGAGGTTGAGGGCGATATATCTGTGCAGAAACCGGGTTTGTGAGGTGGGATGCGCGAGTCCTAGTTAAATTTCTGTGCTTGAATATTAAGGTTTGTATTCTGAAATTGTTTATGACTTTTGATCGCAACTCTCTTTTATTTGACAATAGAGCTGGCGCTGCTAGCTCTGGTGAGACTGCTAATCTCGGCGAGGAGCCCCTTCGACAGCCGCCGAGTCAAGGCAGCCGGATCGCTAGCGCGGTGCTGTCTCCGGCGGTGCAGTTGTTGCTGCGATCGCAAGTTGAGCAGGTTGACGAGTTAAATGTGAAAATTCAGGGGAGCGATCGACAAATTTTCAGCGGTGCGATCCCCAAAGTAACGGCCGCAGCTCGCGGTGCTGTGTATAAAGGATTACACTTAACAGAAGTTGCCATAGAGGGCTGCGGCATTCGCATTAACCTCGGTCAAGCTCTCAAAGGCAAACCGCTGCGCCTGCTCGAATCGGTTCCCGTAGCAGGCGTTTTGAGGCTCAGTGAAGCGGATTTAAATGCGTCGCTGAAAGCGCCTTTGCTGGCTGATGCTTTGAGCGAATTTTTGCTACCAATGCTGCCGCTGACAGATCGGGAACTGTCGCTGAAATTGCAAAATTCGCAGATGAAAATTGAGGCTGGTTTGTTGACGCTTTCAGGGACAATTTTGCGCGCTGGCGGTACGCAAATTCCTTTGGTATTGCGGACTGGTTTGCAGATAGCCAGCGGTCGCGAATTGGTGTTTGAAGCACCAGAAATCGAAGTAGATGGAGAATTAAAGAGCAGCGATTTCAATGATTTTAAAATTGATTTCGGGCCGGAAGTGGAGATTGAGGAGTTGATTTTGAGTCCGGGGGAGATGGTTTGTCGGGGCTCAATTAGAGTTTTGCCTTAGCCGGAACTCGCCCAATTCGATCGCGCTTGTCAAAAGAAAGACTCGATCGCAGGCAATAGCAAAGTCACAAAATAGTAGACTAAGGGTGCGGTAAAAACATAACTGTCAGTGCGATCGAGAATACCGCCGTGACCGGGGATCAACTGTCCCGAATCCTTAACACCGGCGTCTCGCTTCATCATCGACTCAGTTAAATCTCCCAACAAGCTAGCAACGCCAATCAACAGACCAAAAGCACACCCAGTATACGGCCATCCCGGCCAGTCCAAATACCAAGACCCGGCGGCGCCCACGGCGATGCTGCCGCAAACTCCAAATACGGCACCTTCAACAGTTTTTTTAGGGCTGATATGGGAGAGGCTAGTGCGCCCGAAGAATTTGCCAACAAAATAAGCGCCAATGTCAGCGGCCCAGATGCAGAGAAAGGCCAGCAGCAGCGAAGTCAATCCCAAAGATATGTTGCTGGAACTTGTCCAAGACTGCGCTGGGTAAATGTTAACGGGCAAATTGCTTGCTACTACTTGCGAAAATTGGGTTGTAGCCAGATTGGCTGGGTCGAGACCCACTCGCAGCCGTATCCAATAGCTGGGCAAATAACCGCCGTAGAACAACCCTAAAATTGAGGAGGCAATATCGGCGATTGTAGATAATTTAGGTTGGAATAACAGGTAGAAACAGATTAAGGTTCCGGCTAGGGGAAACATGGCGTCTACGAGTTGTGGCGCCAGGGCTGCTGTAATTAGCAGGCCTTGACTGACAGCTAAGGTAGTTTTGGCAGCGGGTAAAATGCCTTTAGCCCGGGCTAATTCAAAATATTCCAATTGACCTAGGTAGACGATGACGCAAAAGCCGAGGGTGAAGTACCATCCCCCCATAATAATCATTCCCAAAGCAAGGGCGATCGCAACTATTCCACTCAGGATACGAGACCAAGGCATAAAATGAATTTCTCACAGCAGACGGCGGCGGGTTATTTGATTTAGATGCGAGGATTTGGGATGCAAGAATTGTTAAGGTACGGGTTCCTCCCTTGCAAGGGAGGAACCCATCCCCAACTGGCGATCCAAAATCTCAACTCAGGCGATCAATCCAGCTACGGTCGCCCTTATTTTAAGTATGAACGTTAAGTGAACGTAAAAAAGGTTAAGAATTGCATTTAATCTTTAGTCCTCAGTCGTACAGCCTCCAGATCCACATCATCATCTTTGATTTGGTCTAGGAGTATGTCAGTCTAATGACAGATGACGGCAGGACTAATGACGGCAGGACTAATGACTAATCCAGCTTCTCGCCGCTGAGAATAAATATGGGATTGACGGCGGCAAAGGTTTGACTAAGGCCGCGAGTCTCCAAGCGGTTGACGGCGGACTGGACTACCTCGATGTTGCGGACTTGCAACTCGGCGAAGCTTTCGGAAAGGGCGTAAAGATTTTCTAAATTCGATGCTGTGGCGACAACTCGACCGCGGGGCTGCAAGTACCGCCAGACTTCCTTGAGAATTTTTTTAATGGGGCGACCTCCTTCGATACAGACTCGGTGGGGTGGTTGGGATAGGTTTTCGAGGCATTCTGGGGCACTGCCTTCTATGACTTCTACGTTGTTGAGCTCGAATCGATCGCAATTTCGGCGAATCAAGCTTGCGACTTCTTCGTCCCTTTCTACGGCGATAATCCGACCTTTGGGACACAGCAAACCTGTTTCTACGGCGATGGTACCCGTACCTGCGCCGATGTCCCACACCACTGAGTCTGCTTGCAGCCGCAGGTGGGAGAGTAACAGCAGTCGGACTTCTCGCTTACTCATGGGAATTCCCGGTAAACGTTCAAATAAATCGTCTGGGATACCAGGAGTGACGTAGGGCCAAAGCATAGTTTTATTTTAGATTTTAGATTTTAGATTTTAGATTGAAGCAAGTTCGGCAACGGATTGTGTAACGGATGTAACGGATAGATATTGAAGGAAGAAGGAAGAAGGAAGAGGGAAGAGGGAAGATTTTTTCTATCTTCTACTATCCCCATCTCCCCATTTCTCCCCAAGCGTTAATATTCACTGTCGCACAACTTTGAGAGTTTGGAGGCCTCTATCGCTGCAACCTGTGATCTTGCCACCGGCGGCAAGGACTTGTTGCAGGTAGTGAAGGGCTTGTGGGGTAATGATTTCACCGGGCATCAAAACGGGTATTCCTGGCGGGTAGGGACAGATTAGTTCGGCGCCCAGGCGATCGACCGCTTGGTCTATTCCTACGGTTTCCGCCGGGGAAAAGAAGGCCTCGCGAGGGGAAAGTGGGGGAGAGGAGAGGGGGAGAGGGGGAGAGGAGGAGAG
>JAYUGZ010000517.1:0-10005 GCA_043767465.1 Cyanobacteriota bacterium | reverse complement strand
ATTCTTGCAATCTGCGATTTTCTGGGCCGTCGAGAATCTCGCGGATGGGAGTAGGAGAAAGCAGCACAACTCTAATTCCTGCGGCTTTGGCTGCTAGCACCATTTGAGTTATTTTGTCTATATAATCTGCTAGCGGTACTCCCGCCGCCAAGTTACCTTGCGGATGAAATTGCAGGTTTTGGAAGTCGAAGAAAGCGTGCCAAACGTCGTTGACTCCGGCGTTAATCATGACTAAATCAGGCTTTTTGTCGATCGCATCTTTCTGAAAGCGCACCTGCATATCAGTCGCCTTGTTACCCGAGATTCCCGCGTTGATGATCTCGATTTGGCGATCGGGATACAGGGCATTTAGATAGCGTTGCAGCAGCCAAACGTAACCTCCGGGGTATTTTGCGGCTTCGGTGATGCTGTCGCCCACAGTCACAATTCTGCGCTTCCCGGCGAGCACGTTTTGGATTTCCGGCGGTGGACTAGCTTCGGATACGGGTTCTGTAAACACGGGAATTAAGGAGTGAGGAATGTTGAAGGCAATAATAGCAGCAATTACGGCGAGGACAAGTCTGATTAACACTTGCTTCAGCGGGGATTTGGGACGGGGCGAATCCGGTTGGGATAGCTTCGCTTCACGCACATTTGCAGACATTATGGAGTTTTTTACTAAAAGTCTAACTATTGAGGTCGGCAATAATCATATCCATTTTTGGACTTTTTGTCACTTATTTCCCTAAGTCACGACTTACGGACAAAAACCCTGTTTCTACGCAATATCGTAGGTTTTGTGCGATCGAATTCAACCCAGAAACCGCATTGTTAAGGAAGATTGTCTAAAATTTATAAGTAAAATACTCGGGTTGTTGTCGCGATCGCGTCTAAGTACATAGGCGGGATGAAACAGAAATATGTAACATTATATAAACAAGGCTGACAATTTCTACTTTCTTGGGCATTTATCTCTTTACAATCGTTTACATATTGATGTTTGATAGTGCCTACCTACTTATATGTAACTCGCGTCACAAAAAAGTTCGCAAAATCTCACAGAAATTTTGCTACTTGCAGCACAACCCTAGAGGGGAAAGGCTTTTATAGTATTGATAGGTTAAAGAAACAATTTTTCAGGCGAGGTTAAAGCAATGGTCTCAACTTCAGATTTTTTATATCCCAAACATCGCTACTACGGTGAAGTAAAGCCTGAGAATTTGGTATTTAATGCGAATTTACAAGAGTTTTCCCAGCGAGTGGGTTACATCAGTGCCTTGGCATCTAACGGCAAAATGCCTGTGGAACAGGCGTTTATTCAAATCAAAACACTCTGGGAACAGGTGGAAAAGTCTAAAACGCAGTTGGGAATCGGCGAAAATTCATTTTCTGCTTGAATGAATAATTAGCGGCTGGCTTTGAGGTCGATCGATGCCGATCGACCGGCTCGACAGTTTAAGATAAAAAAGTAGCTAATGGCGATCGCCCTTTTTGCCTATGAGTTCCGACTTAGTTCCCCTCTTGCCCAAGGTATCACTCGATCGCCGCGCCGGTGCTTTCTGCATTGACGCGATCGCCGTTTGGATACCCAGTTTGATGCTCGGTACAAATCCGATCGCCCAAACCATCCTTTTTGTACTACTGTGGTTGATCGTGCGCGTAGCCATTGTCAAAAAAAACCACGGTCAAAGTCTCGGCCGCTGGGCTCTGGATCTGAAAATTTTCGATCCCAGGTTACAGCGGACTCCCGGAGTGCAAGAATTGTGCAAGCGTGAGGCATTGCTGGGCTTTTGCGCCGCCCTAGCCTTCGCAGGTGTGGCTGGCCTGGGCTCTAGTAACGCGGGCGTCTTGCTGCTGATGTTACCACTGGCGATCGACTGTAGCGTTGCTTTCACCGACACAGAAAGGTTTCAAAGAGCTTTTCACGATCGACTCGGTAGGACGATCGTCATCGGAACCAAGCGCGGCTACTCCCTTGACATCAAAGTTAGAAGATTGCTTGACCAAGTGCAGACAAATGTGAGAAGATAATAAATTGTGTTTAAATTAGTCGAAATTTATTTAGAATTATGGCTAAAGGCGTCCGGATCATAATTACCCTAGAGTGTACTGAGTGCCGAACCAACGCGAGCAAACGCTCCAAAGGCGTGTCTCGGTACACCACCTCCAAGAACCGTCGGAACACGACGGCGCGGCTGGAACTCAAAAAGTTCTGCCCCCATTGCAACAAGCACACTGGTCACAAAGAAATCAAGTAGTCATTAGTCATTAGTCATTAGTCATCAGTCATCAGTAGTTGGCAATTGATATTGACCCGCGAACAGCAGATAACTAACAAATGCTTTCCTGACGGCTAGCAACTAACGGCTAATAACTAGGAACTAACAGTTAACAGTAGTCAACAGTCAACAAACAAAGAACCATGACTTATTTTCGCCGGCGCGTTTCGCCAATCAAACCAGGAGACCCGATCGACTACAAAGATGTCGATTTGCTCAAAAAATACGTCACAGAACGCGGTAAAATTTTGCCCCGCCGGATTACCGGTTTGACCGCAAGACAGCAGCGCGACCTGACCCGTAGCATCAAAAGAGCAAGAATTGTCGCTTTGATGCCCTTCGTAAACCAAGAAGGCTAATTGGATTTTGGATTTTAGATTTTAGATTTTAGATTTTGGACAAAAATAGGACTTACGCCAAAACAACGTCTTTTTGTCGCAAGCGACGGTAGCTAATAGCTGGCAATATTTCCTATTGAGTCGCTGGTGCGTAAGTCTTAATCAAAATCTCAAAAGTTAAAAATTAAAGCACAAAAAGCACAACTTTTTAGATGTTAGTTTTGACAATTGATGTAAAAAATGTAAACATCCAAAATCTAAAATCGGAAGCAAAGAAACTCGATAAGTGGCAACAGTAAAAATCCAAAATCTCAAACATAAAGCTGGCAAGTGGAGAAGGGAACGTTAGTAGAATTTAGAGTGCACGGCGACCGTCGTCTGGCAGTTGCCGATCGCCCCGACGGCAAGAAAAACTGGGTTGTCGTAGACGAAAACGGTCAACCGCACAGCATACCGCCCAAACAAATCAGCTACGAAACAGTCGGAGAAACTTACAAACCCTCCGACATTTCCAAATTTCTTAAAGAAGTAGAAGGTTATTCAGATCCGTCGAGTCTAGAAGTCGCTTGGGAACTGCTAGTGGGCGACGGAGAAAATACAGATCCGGAATCCCTGGCAATGTTGCTATTTTCCGATCGCACTCCAGCGCAGTGCTACGCGGCATACTGTTTGCTGTCAACAGACAAACTGTATTTCAAACAAAAGGGCGATCGCTACGAACCGCGATCGGCAGCCCAAGTAGCCGAAATCAAACACCAGCAAGAAGTAGAACAGCAGCGACACCAAGAATCCCAAGGATTTTGGGATCGAGTCAAACAGCGACTGGCTGGGGAAAATAATGTAGATTGGGCAACTAGCGATCGAACTCGCCTCGACGCCCTAGAACGCTTTGCCACCCTCGGAGAAGAAGCAACCCATCGCACGCCGGCATTAGAAACTTTAGCCAGCTTACAACGTCCCGAAAACCCCGAAGCGGCATTTGGCCTCCTAGTCGATCTCGGCCTGTGGAGTCCCCACGAAAACCTGTTTTTGCGGCGCAGCCAAATTCCCCTACAACTCTCGGCAAAGGTGTTAGAAGTAGCCGAAAGCTGCCTAGAAAATCCCGCAACCGACTCCGACACAGATCGTCTCGATTTAACTCACCTCAAGGTTTACACGATCGACGACGAAAGCACCACGGAAATCGACGACGGACTCAGCTTAGAATTCCTCGAAAACGGCCAGCAGCGCCTGTGGATACACATCGCAGATCCCACCCGATTACTTTCCCCCGGAGACGAACTCGACCTTGAAGCCAGAAAGCGTACCACTACGGTTTATTTGCCCACGGGCATGATCCCGATGTTTCCCCCAGCTTTGGCAACTGGGCCGATGAGTTTAATTCAAGGTAAAGAGTGCAGCGCCCTCAGCTTTAGCGTCACCTTAGACGAAACAGGCGCCGCCCAAGATGATTACAGCATCCACATCAGCACGATCAAACCCACCTACCGCTTAACCTACGATGACGTAGACGAAATGCTGGAGTTGGGAATCGAAGCAGAACCGGAAATAAGCGCGATCGCATCTGCGGCCAAACTGCGCCAAAAATGGCGGGAAGCCCAAGGCGCAATCAGCATTTTCATGCCGGAATCCGTCATCAAAGTCAACGGCGACGAGATCAAAATCCACGTCATCGACGACTCCACCGCCCGACTTCTAGTAGCAGAAATGATGATTTTAGGTGGGGAATTAGCCGCCCGCTACGGTCAAACTCACAGCCTACCAATTCCCTACCGCTATCAGCCACAGCCCGAACTCCCCCCAGAGGAAGAACTGCTGGCAGTACCCGCAGGCCCGGCCCGCGCTTGCGCCGTGCGCCGCTGTATGCCCCGCAGCGAAATGGGCTTGACCCCCGGACGGCACGCAGGCTTGGGTTTAGAGTCCTACACTCAAGTTACTTCCCCGATCCGCCGCTATACCGACTTGCTGACTCACTTCCAAATCAAAGCCCATCTGCGCGGTGAACCCCTACCTTTTGAGGCCCAAGAAATACAGGATATTGTGATGTGTCTGGGCACCGCAGTTAGAGAAGCCTCTACCGTCGAACGCCAAACTAACCGCTATTGGGGATTGGAATATTTGCGGCGCAATCCCGATGAGGTTTGGGAAGCTTTGATGCTGCGCTGGTTGAGGGAAGATAGCAATCTGGCATTGATTTTGTTGGAAGAGTTGGGTTTAGAATTGGCGATGCGATTTGGTCGATCGGTCGAAATTGGCGATCGGCTAGAAGTCAAAGTCACTCACTGCGATCCGCGATCGGACGTGATTAACTTCCAAGAAGTCATTCTTGAAGCCGCACAATAGGATTTTAGATTTTAGATTTTAGATTTTGGATTGCCAAAATCTTAGTGACAGGAGTTATGCGCTTGTGGCTAGAAACGAATAAGCTTAAGTTAGCAATCTCAACCGAATTTCATCTCAGGAATTTAGGGGAGCCCACTCTTTAACCCGCGCAGGCGGGTTTTGTTTCTGTAGGGGCGGTTTCAACCGTAGGTCTTAACTAAAATCTAAAATTTAAAATCACAAAATGCCCAATTCAATTAACCAAGTTCAGCCACCGCTGGAATTCATACCCCCAGCCTACAATCCCCTAGTTGTCCGGGGTTGTCAGCAAATACTCCCTTGGTGGCTACGATTTAAAACGGATATCAGCGATATTCAAGCCGAAAACGTCGATACCCTCGCCGAACTATTCCACCAATTTCAACATCAGAAAGTTCGCTTCTTGCTGGCCTTCCGCCACCCCAACTCAGACGATCCCTACTGTTTGGGACAACTAATTTGGAAACTCGTTCCCCAGGCGGCACGCCAAAAAGGCATTCCCCTCAAATTCCCGGTACATTCTCACTTTATCTACGATCGCGGAATTCCCCTATGGGCTGGTTCTAGCGTCGGTTGGCTGTATTCCCGCCTCGGTGGTACTCCGATTGTGCGCGGCAAGATCGATCGCGCTGGATTGCGATCGGCCCGCGATTTATTCGCCAACAGCCAATTCCCCATCGCCGCTGCCCCAGAAGGCGCCACCAACGGTCACAATGAAATAGTTAGCCCCCTCGAACCGGGAATCGCTCAAATGGGCTTCTGGTGCGTCGAGGACTTGCACAAAGCCGATCGCACTGAAAAAGTGTTAATTGTGCCGATCGGCATTCAATACCGCTATGTCAATCCACCTTGGCAACCCCTAGAAAAACTTTTAACTCAATTAGAAATAGATTGCGGACTGCCAGCCTTAGAACCCACCGATCTCCCCAATTTAACGGCGGATAATTCCGCTACCACAAACCAAAATCACCAATTCCAATATCTGCGCCTGATTCGACTTGGCAGCCATTTGCTAGGAGTAATGGAACAATTTTATACCCGCTTTTACCATAGAAATTTTAACCCAAAAGCATCTGCTGTAACAGCATTATCAATTCCAGAAACAACTGCAAATTATTCTGGGAATGAGCAGATAATTCCTCGACTAAAAGCACTGTTAGACGTGGCTTTGCAAGTAGCAGAAGAATATTTTAACTTGAAGCCCAAAGGCAGTTTGATAGACCGCTGCCGCCGTCTGGAACAAGCAGGCTGGGACTATATCTATCGAGAAGATATCAAAGATATTGCAGCACTTTGTCCCTTAGAAAGAGGATTAGCCGATCGCCTCGCTGAAGAAGCAAGTCTGCGGATGTGGCACATGAGACTTGTCGAAAGTTTCGTCTCCGTTACGGGCAGGTACGTCCAAGAAAAGCTGACCGCAGAACGTTTGGCAGAAACAACTTTACTGCTGTGGGACGTACTGACTCGCATCAAAGGGGGAAATCCTTTCGGCCGCCCTTGTTTGGGCAAACAGCAGGTGCAAATGACTGTGGGCCAACCGATATCCGTGGGCGATCGCTGGCAGGGATATCAAACCAGCCGCAGGTTAGCAGTTGCCGAACTCACTCAAGACTTGCAATCAGCTTTAGAACAGATGATTAAATCTTAAATTAGGCAGATCGGCAAGCAGTTCGAGAACAGAGGGAAGAGAGAAAACGGAAGCAGGAATATAGAAGCAAGAAGCCAGAAGATATCTTGCCTTTCCGTTCCCGCTCCGTTTGTGCTTCGTGAAGCAAACAAGTTGTTATCAGCTTGAGGAAGATGTATAATAAACCCCTAATATCAGTCCCGGTTAATCATTCACAATAAAGTTGTTTGCTCTCCCTGAGGATTTTGAGGAGTTTAATCCTCACTACAAACTTAATTATAATTATTGAACCGGACTAGATCTAACAATAAACGCTCGATAATTAACCAACAAAATAAACCGATGAATAACAAACCTATCGATTTATCTACTAACTCAATTAAAGTAAAACTCCTGAATTATTTAGTGCAGGAATTGCTTACTCCACTCACTTCCGTCATCGGCATGGCAATCGTGTTGAACCAAGAAATTTACGGCCCCTTAACCAGCAAGCAAAAAGAATATATCGACGTGATCCAAGACAGCAGCCAGTCTTTGCGATCGCTAGTTGAAGAAATTTTGGGACTGGCAGAACTTGATGAATCCGCTTTCACATTAAAGCGAACCGCAGTCGATATAGAAAGTTTATGCCAGCAGGTTGCGACAAACCTGTTGCAGGCGGCAAGTAGACGAGAGCAAGAAATTAACTTGTCGATGGGGCCCGGGCCGCGCATCTGGTTAGCCGATAAAGATAAAGTTCAGCAAATGCTGCACCACTTAATTTTTAGCATTATTCAATCGGCTGGGGCCGGCAGCGTGATTCGAGTCCACGTTTCTCGGAAAGAAGACGGTATCAATATCGGAGTTTGGGTTTTTCATCCTTGGTTGGGAGAAAGTTTGCCCCATGCTAAACTCTACTCCGACTACTTGCTGAAGATGCGATCGGCTAGCGGTTCGCGATCGAACTCCGAAACCTGCTCCCCGGAACTCGAATCGCAACTCCCGAAACAGACACAGGCTTCCCAGCGGTTAACGCTGGCGTTTTCTGAGTTGGCGGCTTTGGTTGCCCAGAATGCCGCGGATACCGCACCAGTGTTAGCTGGTTACGGGGCTAGAGAACGCTTGGGGCTGCTGCTTTGCTGCCAGTTGGTGGAAATTCAAGGCGGCCAACTCTCGATTCAGGGCACTCCGGAATCTGGATATCGCTACGTGCTCTGGCTCCCGTGCATCAATGCTACGGAGTTGTTGGAAGGCTAAAAACCAGTTGACAGTTGACAGTTGATGGTTGATGGTTGATGGTTGATGGTTGATGGTTGTTATTCTAATAACCAATAACCAATAACTAATAACTAATAACCAATAACCAATAACCAATAACTAATAACCAATAACCAATAACCAATCTAAAAATGAATTCAGTTTGGCAACAGTTAACTATGGCAAATTTGCCGCTCTCTCAGTGGCAAAGTGGCAGTTATTTATTGAATTGGGCGATCGGCAATGCACGCAGTTGGCGGCAAAGTAGCTGGCTGATGCAGTGGGCCCAGCCCCTAGGTTTTGGTTTGCTGGCCTTGACGTTTGGTATGGGCCCGTTTGTGAACAATGCCCTGGTGGGGGTGTTGATGGGGGCTGGCGCTGCATTTTGGCTGCTGCTGACTGTTTCGGACGATCGCGCGATCGTCCTCACACCCATTCACTTGCTGGTACTTTTGTACTGGGGCATTGCTACCGTCGCCACCGCCATGTCCCCCGTGAAAGCCGCCGCTTTTACCGGTTGGAACAAGCTAACGCTGTATTTGCTGTTTTTTGCGCTGATGGCGCGGATCTTGCGAGATCCCCGCTGGCGCTCCGGGTTAATTGCCGTATATCTTAATGTTGCTTTAGTTGTCAGTTTCTACGGCGTGCGCCAGTGGATTGATAAAGTTCCACCATTAGCTACTTGGAACGATCCGACTTCTACTCAAGCCGATGTCACGCGAGTTTACAGTTTTTTGGGCAATCCAAACTTGCTCGGTTCCTATTTACTCCCGGCCATTGCCTTGAGCGCCGCCGCACTTTTTGTGTGGAAAGGATGGGGCACAAAACTTTTAGCGCTGACGATGCTGGTGGTGAATTGCGCGTGTTTGCGCTACACCGACAGCCGGGGTGCTTGGATCGGTTTTGTGGCTCTGCTTGTGGTATTTTTGGTGCTGCTTTGGTACTGGTACAGTCCTTTGATGCCTAGGTTCTGGCGGACTTGGGCGCTGCCGTTAGGGTTAGGAGGTTTGGCTGGAGCGTTAATTTTGGGAGTGGTTTTGGTGGCTCCCTTGCGCGATCGAGTTTCGAGTATGTTTATCGGCCGCGGTGACAGCAGCAACAATTTTCGGATTAATGTTTGGACGGCGGTGATTGACATGATTCGCGATCGGCCAATTATCGGCATTGGCCCGGGAAACACTGCTTTTAATAAAGTTTATCCGCTTTATATGAAGCCGAAATTCACGGCTTTGAGCGCTTATTCCGTGCTGTTGGAAATTACCGTAGAAACTGGTTTTATCGGTTTAATGTGTTTCCTGTGGCTAATGACTGTTACTGTCAATCAAGGTTTGTCGCAGATCAAAAAAATGCGGGACGCCCAATTTAACAGCTCTAATTCGCAGGAAGCATCCCCAAATCTTAACTCGAATCAGGGGTTTTGGTTGATTGGGGCGATCGCAACTTTAGTCGGCATGATGGCCCACGGTTTTGTCGATACCGTTTGGTACCGACCGGAAGTTAATATGCTGTGGTGGTTGATGGTGGCGATTATTGCTAGTTTTTACAGAAATTCTCAGCAGCAGCAAGATTCAGCTTTGACTGAGGGCGAGTAGAGACAAGTGCTGGCGGGGTTTTCTCCCCGCCCGATGCGGGTACTAGCCAGAGAGATGCTGTAAATGGCGGTACCTGGTGGCTGTAGAAAGAACCCAATTATCAATAGTGATACCAGTTCAAAAAAAGAATGCAGCTTTATACAAGCTGCAAACCATCATAGTCATAAGTCATTTCCAATTCTTCAATTCTTTAATCTAAAATCTCAAATGGTATAAGGTGCGCAGTGCGCACCACATAACGGCTACAACATACTACATACCTGTTGGTGTAAAGTGCTGATGTCGCACTCTCAAAAATTTCTTGAAAATAACTCTTATTGTTCGCTCTCAGAAGGCATGACGAATCCCGGACACGGATAATAACGGCCTCTATCTCTGCACCACTGCTGTCGATACGACTGATTCGAGTGGAACAGCGTTTCGACTGATTCATTCACTGTCGGTTTAACAGTCGCAGGAGTTGGCAGTGCTGTTGAGGCTTGACTTAGCTCCAGTACCGTTATAATTGCCAGTATGGTTGATGAAAGCAAAACTGTGCGTTTCATTTATTTGTTTTTTCCTCTTTTAATCGTTGACGTGCCATTCCTATCCAT
>JAYUGZ010000516.1:0-4034 GCA_043767465.1 Cyanobacteriota bacterium | reverse complement strand
ACGATTTGCTCCTCAAAGATCACGTCCACACTTTTATCAATCGAGGCGGCGAAACTGGTTCTTTGGATTTTCGCTTTCCGGTGGGTGCTCCTTTGCACGGGTTGAAGGCATTTTTTACTACATCTCAGCTATCCGTACAAGACAAAATCCAAAATTCGATCGCCCTGGGAACTAGCCCGATCGTCCGTGGTTTGATAGACTTTGATGGAGCAATGAAAACTATCCGCAAGTTGGATAAAGTTAGCTTTGCTGACTGGTTCCGGGGTCAAGGCGGCAACCAAAACTCGCTCAAAAGACTGTGGAACCCGATCGCCTACGCACTAGGTTTCATCGACACCGAAAATATTTCTGCCCGGTGTATGTTGACAATCTTCCAATTCTTTGCAACAAAAACCGAAGCCTCTATGATGCGGATGCTAGCCGGTTCTCCCAGCGAATATCTGCACAAACCAATTGTGGAATATTTGGAAAGCAAAGGAACAAAAATTTACACGCGGCGCAGAGTCCGAGAAATTCAGTTTGAAGAAGGTGCAGAAACGCGCGTGACAGGGCTGGTAGTAGCTAACGGCGAAACAGAAGAAAATATTACCGCAGACGCTTACGTTTTCGCCTGCGACGTGCCTGGGATTCAGAAAATATTGCCCCCAGCTTGGCGCAAATGGTCGGAATTTGACAACATTTATAAGTTAGATACGGTGCCAGTTGCGACAGTACAATTGCGGTTCGACGGTTGGGTAACGGAACTGGAAGATGAAGCGAAACGCAAACAGTTGAGCCACGCTGTAGGCATCGATAATTTGCTATATTCAGCAGATGCAGATTTTTCTTGTTTTGCAGATTTGGCGCTGACAAGTCCCAAGGATTATTATAAAGAAGGACAAGGTTCGCTGTTGCAATTGGTGCTGACACCGGGCGATCCGTTTATCAAACAAAGCAATGAGGCGATCGCGCAACACGTACTCAAGCAAGTTCAAGATTTATTCCCCTCAGCTCGGGAATTAAACATGACTTGGTACAGTGTGGTTAAGTTGGCTCAATCTTTGTATCGCGAAGCACCGGGCATGGATGTTTATCGCCCCGCTCAAAAAACGCCGATCGCCAATTTCTTTCTAGCAGGAAGTTACACTCAGCAAGACTACATTGATAGTATGGAAGGTGCAACACTTTCGGGCCATCAAGCGGCTAAGGTAATTCTGGAAGCTTACAGTCATTAGTCCATTATTTTTCTGGATTCGATACCCCCTAACCCCCCTTAATAAGGGGGGGACAAGAGTGTTCTCTTTCGTCCCTTAATCAGGGAAGATCAGCATTCAAAGTCCCCCTTCTTAAGGGGGATTTAGGGGGATCGAGACTCGACAACAAACGATAAATCGACAAACAAGAAATCTAAAATCCCAAATCTAAAATCCTATGACTGATTGGTTAGAGCACAGCGTACAAGTAGAAGTAGCAATTCCCATCGAATTAGCGTGGGAACTTTGGTCTGATTTAGAGCAATTGCCGCGCTGGATGAAGTGGATAGACTCAGTTCGCGTTCTTGAAGAAGATCCAGAGTTATCTCGCTGGAAACTCGCAACAGGTGGATTAGAATTTACCTGGCTTTCTCGGATTATCAAATTAGTGCCGAATCAGATAATTCAGTGGGAATCGGTAGACGGTTTGCCCAATCGTGGTGCGGTGCGATTTTACGATCGCAAAAACACCAGTATTGTCAAACTAACGGTAGCTTATGGAGTTCCCGGCTGGCTGGCCAAATTGATGGACAATTCATTTTTAGCGGGAGTAGTTGAATCGACTCTTCAGGCTGACTTGGAAAGGTTTAAAGAATATGCTTTGAAAGTTAAGGCGACATCTTAAATTTTGAGGACAGTCGTCTTTTAATTTCTAATTGAGGACTTATGCACCCGAACAAAGAAGCCGGGTTTTTGAGGCGAGATTGAAAGTTTTCAGCAAATATTTTGGTTAAAAACCCGGTTTCTGGACGCCCGTGCGTCCAGGATTATAATTGTAACGCTTGCAGTCGATCGCCCTTGGGCTTTCGTATGATAAAGATATGCTGCTGATTCCTTATCGGTTCAGTTATGAGTTATTGCCTAAACCCCGCCTGTCAAAACCCCCAAAATGCCGATCGCACTCAATTCTGCCTGAGTTGCGGCTCCAAACTGTTGCTGAGAGAGCGTTACCGCGCCATCAAACCCCTCGGGCGTGGCGGATTCGGCCGTACTTTTTTAGCCGTAGACGAGGACAAACCATCAAAACCGCGCTGTGCAATCAAACAGTTTTTCCCGCTATCCCAAGGAACCAGCAGCGCCGAAAAAGCAGCAGAATTATTCAACCGAGAAGCCGTGCGGCTGGACGAATTGGGAAAACACCCGCAAATTCCCGAGTTGCTGGCGCACTTTCAGCAGGAACGCTATCAGTATTTGGTGCAGGAATTTATAGAAGGTCAAAATTTACAGCAAGAATTGGCGGGGGCTGGGGCTTTTAGCGAAAATCAGATTCGTAGTTTGCTAAATGATTTATTGCCAGTATTAGAATTTGTACACTCGCGCAGTGTAATTCACCGAGATATTAAACCACCAAATATTATCCGCCGCCGCATTTCTCAAACTCCAATTATTTATACTTACCCAAAATTAACCGGCGAATTAGTTTTAGTTGATTTTGGCGCAGCCAAACTTGTGGAGGGTTTGAGAGAAACGGGTACAGTGATTGGTTCACCAGAATTCGTGGCGCCGGAACAAATTAGAGGCCAAGCGGTTTATGCTAGCGATTTGTACAGTTTGGGGGTAACTTGCATTTATTTGCTGACTCAAATATCTCCGTTTGATTTGTTCGATATCAATCAAGATACTTGGGTTTGGCGAGATTTTTTGAAGGTTGAAATCGATCGCAAATTAAGCCGAATTATCGACAAAATGATCGAACCGAGTCTCAGTCGTCGCTACAAATCTGTCGCTGAGGTTCTCCAAGATTTGCAGCCGCAGCATTCGGGGGCGGGCACGGGGGCACCGCCCCTACCAGCGCCTGCAATTCCCGTACCGCAGAGGATGCCTGCTGTGCAGAATGCCGTGCCACCAACGGTTGCAGGCACTATTATACCTGTGCCGCGAATGCAGCGGGTTGTGCCAGCACGCGCGCCTACTTGGAGGTGCGTTCATACTCTGGTAGGTCATTCCCAGGCTGTCACGTCGATCGCATTTAGTCCCGATGGTGCGACTTTAGCTAGCGGGAGTGAGGATAAGACGATCGAGATGTGGAAGTTGGACGCGGGTAAGCGATGGTACACTCTCACGGGTCATTCTGACTGGGTGACTTGTGTGGCGTTTAGTCCTGATGGCGCGACTTTGGCTAGCGGTGGCCGGGATAAAACGATTCAAATTTGGGATTTGAATAAGGGTAAGTGGTGGTATGCTTTGCGCGGTCATGAGGATCGGGTTTATGCTGTGGCGTTTAGTCCCGATGGTCAGGTTTTGGCTAGTGGTAGTCGGGATAAGACTTTGCAGTTGTGGAATTTGAATAAGGGTAGGCCGATGTCGGTTTTGAGTGGGCACGCTGGTGGGGTTGAGGCTGTGGCTTTTAGTCCTGGTGGGGAGTTTGTGGCTAGTGGTAGTCGGGATAAGAGTTTGCAGTTGTGGGATTGGCGTAATGGTCGATCGATTTGTACTTTAGCAGAGCACGGGGATTGGGTGCGGGCGATCGCCTTTGCAGCAACTTCTTCCTCTATCTCCCCCCTTTCTCAAGGGGGGGCTGGGGGGGGATCTGTTTTGGCGACGGGGAGTCGGGATGGTACGGCGAAGCTGTGGCGGGTGGATGCACAGGGGCGAGGTACGCTGCTGCGGAGTATGAGGGACAATTTTGGGGATGTTTTGTGTGTGGCGTTTAGCCCGGATGGTGGGGTTTTGGCGACGGGGAGTCGGGATGGTTCGATTTATTTGTGGGATGCGCAGACTGGGGGTTTGCTGGAACTTCTAACCGGGCACGGGGGGGAGGTTTTGTCGGTGGCGTTTGGTGGTGATGGGTGTTTGGCTACC
>JAYUGZ010000515.1:0-26808 GCA_043767465.1 Cyanobacteriota bacterium | reverse complement strand
AGTCGCTGGTGGTAAAGCTTTTCGAGTTGCTTGAGCTGGCTGGACTTTAAACCCTGAAGATTGCCGTAGATGGTTTCGATAACTGTTTCTCCCGATCGCTCTGTTTATTTCCTATTTTAGTTAACTCTGGGGCGATCGTGTTCTGGGACAGCAGTTAAAATTTACTAAATCTTCTTGCCTCTAGGATCTCGGGGATGCAGTATTGTCGAGTCACCAGCGCGGTTGTTTGTCGCTGCGGGGCGATGGAGCCAACCGCAGCAACCATCTCAACTTGCCGTTATATTTAGTATCTACAGATACAGGCGAGCGCTTCAAAAAACTCGCTCAACAAAACTTAACACATTATTTTCGGTTTCAAAATCCTCCTTTAGACTTGGGTGTATCTTGAGCCTACAGGCAGATAGCAAAGTTGAAATTAGGTCGCTACGATGATAAGCGAAACATTGTTAAGGAATGTAAAAACATGGAAACACGTCCTACCAACCTACCTCCTACCGCTAATGCCTACAACGGCAAAGATCGGAATGCCTTTCTGTTTGGCTTCAACCCGCAAGCAGAACTTTGGAACGGTCGCTTAGCGATGATCGGTTTCTTAGCTTATTTGCTCTGGGACGCTGCTGGATATAGCGTTCTGCGCGACATACTGCACTTTCTGCCTACCTATATCGTTAAATAATAACGAGCAGTCTTTCCTGTCTGGCAGCATGAGGAAATGCCACAACTGCCAGACAGGCTAAAAGTTACAAATGGCAGCGAGTATGGTTTTGTCCCTTTGTATCTTTCGTTACTTTTGAATGGCATTAAAAGATTTTTTGCTGTAACTTGATGATTGCGGGTAGGGCGCGGGTGTTGGGGCGGTGAATATTGAGAGCAAAAAAGATATTTATGGCGTCAAAACTCTCGCCCTGCTGTATTTCTGGCAATAAATCTCATCGACAAGTTCTGATATTTTAGGAAAAATAGGAGCATCAATGATGATTAACTCAAATTTACTCGCAGTAGTAGAATCGACCGTGAGCGATGCAGCCTCAGGAAATTGGCAAAAGCCGCTAGTGATGTTTGTGTGCAATATGCTAGCATTGCTAGTTTTGAGTCGCAGAATTTGGTATCCCCACGTCGGGCCGAAAATGCCTTTGCCTTTCCCATCTTTGTTCAACAATGTTAGCGTACCGGCATTTCTGGCTTGCATGAGCGCCGGTCATTTGCTGGGAGCGTTCACAATTTTGACGATGGGCGTCAGCAAGTATATTTAGGAGCAAATGCGCGACTGTTGTGGCAATTAGTTGCTGCAATGGATTGATTAAAATGCGGAAAAATTTGGCAGGGGTAAGTGTATTTATTGCACTCACCCTAATTTTAAGTTTCGAGGTAACTGTTTGGCTGCCGCCTTTAGTTGCTATTTTTCACGATTAATTGACCAGCCCAAAAACTGGTAAAATCCCCGACGCTATTGTGGGGAGATCCTAAGATTTTAGACCTTAGTTCAAGCTCCCAAATTGCATCTGTGGAGTAAATCTAAAATCTAAAATTTAAAATCTAAAATCGACTGACGAGGTTTAAAACAATGGAATCTACTTCGATCGCAAATTCTGACAAACAAAACCAAGCTAACAGCGGCGATACCGAACGCTGGGCTTCGTTAATTGGTGGCGGGGCGCTGGTGCTTTTCGGTTTGTCGCAGCGTTCACTCAGAGGTGCTTTGCTGGCGGTTGCGGGGGGCGGTTTGGCGGCGCGCGGGCTCGGGGTTGTGGAGGGCTTGCAGTCGGCCGCGGATGCGAATCAAACCATTAAAGTTGAAAAGACGGTGACGATCGACAAACCAGCCGATGAATTGTACCGTTACTGGCGCGATTTTGCGAATTTGCCTCGGTTCATGAAGCATCTCAAACACGTGACGGTAATAGATGACAAGCGTTCTCACTGGATTGCCAGCGCGCCGATCGGCAATAGTGTAGAATGGGATGCACAAATTGTGCGCGAAAAAGAAAATCGCTTAATTGCGTGGGCGTCTGTGGAAGGAGCTGATGTGGAGAATTCGGGTTTTGTGCGCTTTCAAGCGGCACCAGCGGGACGCGGTACTGAGGTAAAAGTTGTCATCGAATACAACCCTCCCGGCGGTGCGATTGCTGCTGGTGCTGCTAAACTATTTGGCGAAGCTCCCGAACAGCAAATTGCTGATGATTTGCGGAGGTTTAAGCAGTTTATGGAAGCTGGGGAAATGGCTACGACGGAAGGTCAATCTTCGGGGCGCAAGTAATAATTGCGATCGTGTTGGCTCGTCTAACAATCATTAAGTTTGATCGTGAGGACTTTGGTCATCTGTCTGGGCCTTGAAATTAATTAGGACTAAAGTCCGCACGATCAAACCGTTGAGTTTGTGTTGCTAAAATATTTGTTTTTGAGATTGTTAGCTGATGCCGTCGGAAGTAATTTTTGGAAATGCGGGCGCTGAAGGTGCAAGTCGGGGCGGTTGGTTTGCGGGTCACTTTATGACGGCGGAAGACGATGCGCGATCGACTTCTGTGTTAGAGGTAAAATGGGGCGTTCATCCTGCCGGAGATTGCAGGAATCAGTGGGCGGTAAATGCGCAAGCAACTACGCTTTCTATTCTGGTAAAAGGGCGGTTTCGCCTGCAATTTCCCGATCAAGAAATCATGCTGTCTCGCGAAGGAGATTATGCTTTGTGGTTGCCGGGAGTGCCTCATTATTGGTCGGCCCCGGAGGATTCGGTTATCGTGACTGTGCGCTGGCCTTCGGTGTCGGGAGATAGTTCTGGTATTAAGAATTAACTGGAACTTCGGGAACCAAAACGCGGCCGCTATAACCTGCGCGCTGGTGGCGATCGATCGCCTCTGATGCGATAACATCCGCTTTGCCGGTCTCAACCAGCGCTACGCAAGCACCGCCAAAACCTCCGCCCGTCAGCCTCGCGCCGAAGACTCCGGGGATTGACTGCAAGATTGCCGCCAGGGCGTCTACTGCGGGTACTGAAACTTCGTAGTCGTCGCGCATACTGGCGTGGGAAGCATTCATTAACTCGCCAAAACGCTCTGCTGGCAAAGATTTTACTGCTTCGAGCACGCGGTTGTTTTCGGTGACGACGTGGCGCGATCGCCTGTTGAGAGGTTCCGGCAATACTTCGACTGCTTTGGGATCGGTGATATCCCTAAGGGCTTTAACGCCCAATCTGCGGGCGGATTCTTCGCACTCAGCGCGCCGCTTGTTGTAGCCGCCTCCGGCAGCTAGGTTGTGGCTTTCACCGCTGTCAATGACTAAAATTTCTGTACCTGTGGGAAAGGGTATCGGGCGGTATTCGAGGCTGCGGGTATCGAGAAATAGCATAGTTTTGGTATCTGCTAAACTCGACGCCATTTGATCCATGATGCCGCAGTTAACGCCGGCATATCGAATTTCGGCTAGCTGTCCGATTTGAGCGAGGCGCACGTCGTCTAGGGGGAGGTTGAGCAGGGCGCGCATCCCTCTGAGGGTGGCTATTTCTAAAGCGGCGCTGCTGGACAAACCGGCGCCGATCGGCACATTCGAGGTAATGTAGATATTTAGTGGCGGTATTTTGTATCCTTCTTTTTCTACAAGTCTGATGCAGCCGCAGATATAACTTACGAATTTTTGCGGTATGGTATCGTCGTCTGAAAAATTTATGAGTTCGTCATATTCTGCTGAATAAAAATGGTGTCGGGTGTCGCTGCTGAAGCCGATTTGTACTGTTGTGCGCTGGGGAATTGCAGTCGGAAGTACAAATCCGTCGTTGTAGTCTGTGTGTTCGCCCAGCATATTTACTCTTCCGGGCGCGCTGGCTTGGGTTTTGGGTAATGTACCAAATACTCGTTGGAAGTTCATTTTTGGGGAATTGGGAATTGGTTCTTGGTTATTTGTTATTGGTTATTTGTTATTGGTTATTTGGAAAAACAGCTATCCGTGTATCCGTGACTTCCGTGTCGTGAATCAAGGTAAATGGGAAGAAATAAATTTATTTTTTATCGTTGCTCCTTTTATTGTGCCCAAGTTTTTTGCTGAATTCAACCCCTGTTTACAAAAATAAACATGACTTTAGGTTGGGAAAAAATATGAGGTTGTGATAGAATGACAGGCTAAGATTTCTGCAAGAATTCAAAAAATGCGATCGACCATACCCCGGAAACAGTTTGCTCAACATTGGCTCAAAAGCGAGAAAGCCCTAGATAAGATTGTGAAAGCGGCGAGTTTGGAGGGATCTCGCGTCCTGGAAATCGGGCCGGGCACGGGGATTCTGACTCGGCGCTTGCTGGCTGCGGCTGAGTCTGTTGTTGCTGTGGAGATCGATCGAGATTTATGCCTAAAACTCGCCAAGCAACTCGGCAAAACCGACAATTTTTTACTACTGCAAGGCGATTTCCTGGAAATGGACTTAGAAGCGGAACTAACGGCGTTTCCCAAATTCCAAAATCCCCATAAAGTTGTTGCCAACATTCCCTATAATATCACAGGCCCGATCCTGCAAAAACTGCTGGGAACCATATCTGCCCCTGCTGCAAAACCGTTTGAGGCGATCGTGCTATTAGTACAGAAAGAAGTAGCCCAAAGGCTTTACGCTAAACCTGGTTCTACAGCTTTTGGCGCTTTGTCAGTGCGGGTGCAATATTTAGCAGAATGCGAGTTAATTTGCGATGTACCGTCAAAGGACTTTTATCCGCCGCCAAAAGTCGATTCCGCCGTGGTGCGGCTGCTTCCCAGACAGATAGAAACCCCAGCGGTTAATCCGCGCTATTTAGAGACTTTGATCAAGTTGGGATTTGGCAGCAAGCGCAAGATGTTGCGCAATAATTTGAAAGGAGCTGTAGATTTAGATAAACTCGTTCAATTGTTAGACAAATTACAGATAAATCCTCAATCTCGTGCTGAAGATTTAAGCGTGGCACAATGGGTAAGCTTGAGCAATAATTTGTTTTCAGAACAGATTGTTTAGGGTTTAGCGACGGTGTGAGTAGGGATTTTTGAAGGCTTATTTAACAACGAAATTTTAAACACTTCACGGCTCGGAAAGCAGGTTTTTTTATTCTGGAAAGACGCTCCGCGCGGTGGCATCAAATACCTGCTTTCTCAGAAAAAATATCGTTTTCAAGTACCGCTATTTCACAAGTTTGTAGAGATTTAAAGTGGGTGATATAGCCTGTAGGGTGCGGAGCGTCTTAAGGTTAGTACGAAAAATTTGGGTTTTCCTTTCCTGACGCACCCTCCTAATTGTACCAGTTGCGTTCAAGAATGTTCAACATTTACATAAGTAAGGTGCGTTGCTATGGGATTGTCGATTTTATTTAGGGATTTTCGATGGCGACACACCCTACTAATTGTGCCAGTTGTGTAAGTTTTGTTAAACATTTCCCTAAGCTCATTGACCCTGACAGTAAATTGATTTATGCTGACAGCAAATTGATTTACGCTAACTCTAAATATATTGACCATGACCGTAAATTGATTTAGTCTAGGCAAACATATAAACATCAGATAGTATCGTTTAAACACGTTGTGCTGTAAGAAATTGCGGTTTTTTCCTTAATGTGTCATTGTACGCGGTTTTACCGTTACACAGCATCAAACCTATCCACAATTGTTTGTCAAAACTATGTTGCAAGATTCCGCATCGAACCAAGTATCGCCGCAAGTTTCAACTAACCAAAGCTTTGAGGCCGATAATCGCGAATCTATCCGTCACGTCATCATCGGTTCGCCGCTGGGTGTACGGCGCACTATCCACCAACTCCACGCTTTGCGCTACGCGGAGGTTGCTCTTTGGACGCATCCCATCGCAATTCCCGACAATCGCATCGTCATTACACCGCAACAGGGAGAAATCATGAGCTTGTTGGTCAAGTTGATTCGGTTGGATTGATGTGTTAAATGTGCGATCGCCCTTTCGAGCATTGTAGTCAAAAGTGCGATCGCCAATCTCTCCTCCTCACCCGTACTAAATCCGGGATTTTTACATTCTTTATTTCTTAGTCCGCGCACCATCCGGACATTGTTTGTATAGTAGCGGTTTCAACCGCCGATTTATTGCGAGTTTATTAACTTATTACAGCCAATTTGTCAACCCCCAAAAATCGATAAATTGTATCTCTTTGCTGATAATTCCGCCCCAAAGAACTAATCGCATTTTGCAAATCTTCCACAGACTGAAAACTACCACCAACCGCACCGGCCATCGTGGTAATATGTTCTTCCATCAAAGTGCCACCGATGTCGTTGCAGCCCCATGTCAGCGCTTCTTTAGCTCCTTCCAAACCCAATTTTACCCAACTCGGTTGGTGATTGGGAATCACATTTCCCAAGAAGATTCGAGATACTGCGGTGAGTAACAATGTATCTGCTAAAACTGGCTGATCGCGGCCGACTCGACTGCGCAAAGGTGCTGGTGCTGCTTGTCCGACAAATGGTAGTAAAATGAATTCTGTGATGCGCGCTGGATAGTTGTTGTTAATGGCTGTTTGTTGGAGCGATCGCACTTTTTCTAAATGCAAAACCTGCTGTTGGGCGCTCTCAATATGCCCGCAAAGCATTGTACTTGTTGTCGGCAAACCCAAGCTGTGAGCAGTTCCCACAATTTCCAACCAAGTTGCCGAATCTAGCTTTTCCGGGCAAATCACCCTGCGCACGGCATCGTCGAGAACTTCCGCAGCGGTACCTGGCATCGAACCGACTCCCGCATCCCGCAAAGCCGAAATTACATAGCTGAAACTCAGATTATCTTGTCTGGCAATAAATTCTATTTCTTGCGGCGAAAAAGCGTGCAAGTGCAACTGCGGAAACTTATCCTTAATAGTTTTCACCAATTGCAGATAATAAGGCAAAGATTTGCCGTTGAGCTTAGCTTGAAGATTTAAGCCGCCCTGCATACAAATTTCCGTCGCCTCCCGTCGCACTGCATCTGTGGCTTTTTCCTGAATTTGGGCTGCATCTAACCAAAAAGCGCCCTCGTCTCCCTCATCCCGGCGGAAGGCACAGAAACTGCAATGCTGTTCGCAAATATTGGTGAAATTAATATTCCGATTGATAACATAGGTGACAGTATCCCCTGATTGTCGGCGGCGCAGCAAATCGGCGGTTTTTTGAATTTGGGCTCGCGCATCGGGATCTCTTTGCTGCAAAAGTACCAAGGCCTCTGCGGTAGAGATGTTATAACGTTGTAAAGCGCGATCGAGAATTGCATCCACAGTTTTCTTTTGTTAGCTCAGCTACAGAATTATTGCCTAGAATTAAGGCGTTTTTATATCTTAACAAATCAATCATAAAGGAACGATCATCTAAAATCTCAAGTCCTACAAACCATCCTTTACTTTCTGGGAACTGAAATTATGGGCATCAACCAAGCAAATCACCTGTTGCCAGTGCCTTCTGGGCCTTTGCAAATTCCTGCTGTACCGACTTTCGGTTCAACTTTTACAGATGCAGACACACCGCCCATTTATTTTTCCCTGGTCATTCCCACCTACAACGAGTGCAAGAATGTCAAGAGTATTGTGGAACAATTGACTCAATTGCTCGATGGCATGATTCCCGGCAACTACGAATTAATTGTAGTCGATGACAACAGCCCCGATCGCACATGGGAAGTTGCCCAGTCCCTGACAGCGGAATATCCGCAATTGTGGGTGATGCGGCGGGAAGACGAGCGGGGGCTTTCCACAGCGGTAATTCGCGGGTGGCAAGCCTCTCGGGGCGAGGTTCTGGGCGTCATCGATGCCGACTTGCAGCATCCGCCGGAGACGCTGTTGCAGCTTTTAGCAGAAATTAAGCGGGGAGCGGATTTGGCCGCTGCGAGCCGCCACGTTGCCGAGGGCGGGGTGAGCGACTGGAGTGTGATCCGGCGATTTTTGTCGCGGGGCGCTCAAACTGTTGGATTGATTATACTGCCGGGAGTGGTGGGCCGAGTTTCAGATCCGATGAGCGGCTATTTTATGCTGCGCCGCAGTTGCATTGCCGACAAAACCATGAATCCTGCGGGTTACAAAATCTTGATTGAAGTGCTCGGCAGGGGCAATATCCGCTGGATTGGAGAAGTTGGTTATGTATTTCAGGAGCGGCAAGAAGGCGAGAGCAAAGTTACTGGGAAACAGTATATTGAGTATTTGCGACATTTGTTGATATTGCGGTTTGCCCGCTGGCCGATGGGTAAGTTTCTGCGCTTTGGTATCGTGGGTTTCAGCGGCGTGTTTGTGAATATGGCGGTTTTGTACGTGCTGCGCGAAAGAGTGAATTTGGAGCTGACTCGCAGTCTGATTATTGCTGCTGAATTAGCAATTATTAGTAATTTTTTGTGGAATGATTTATGGACTTTTGGGGATATTTCTAAGCGGCAGCCGGGAAATCGCCAGCGTTTCAAACGGCTATTGAAATTTAATACAATTTGTTTGATGGGCTTGATTTTGAATGTACTGCTGGTCAATCTGATGTTTAATGTTTTTGGGATGAATGCTTATTTGGCTAATTTAATTGCGATTGTGGCTGTCACTCTGTGGAATTTCTGGATCAACATGAAGCTGAGCTGGCGGGTGACAGAAGTTGACAGTTGACAGTTGGCAGTTGGCAGTTGGCAGTTGGCAGTTGGCAGTTGGCAGGGAGGGTTTTAAATAGTTGATAGTTAACAACTAGCAACTAGCAACTATCAACTGTCAACTGTCAATTATCAACCATAATGACTCTTCTTCCCCATGCCTTTGAATGACTGAATTGATGATTAAGAATAAACAACTGTTGTTGCTATTGCTGTGGACAGCGATCGCCCTAATGCTACGTTTTGCCAATTTGGACTTGAAACCGCTGTGGACGGACGAGTTTTCGACTCTAGTATTTAGTCTGGGCAACAGTTTTCGCGGGGTGCCGCTCGATCGCGCGATCGCACTTTCCACTCTACTACAACCGCTGCAATTCCGCGCGGATGCTGGCATTGCAGATGTCCTCAAGCATTTGCTGCTAGAAAGCAACCATCCGCCAGTGTATTTTATGGTAGCCCACTGGTGGATGCGACTGTTTGCACCGACGGAGGATAGTTTAGTGTGGATTGGGCGATCGCTTCCGGCATTATTAGGGGTTATTTCAGTTCCAACTATCTACTTTTTAGGCAAATTTGCGTTCAATTCTCGTTTAATTGGTCAATGTGCGGCGGCGATGATGGCAGTTTCTCCCTACGGCATTTATCTCGCTCAAGAAGCCCGCCATTATACGTTAGGAATCTTATTAGTTATTGCCTCTCTTTTCTGCTTGATAGTCGCTGCAAAAAAGCTGCAACAGCGCGCCCCGTTGCCTATCTGGACGGTACTATTTTGGATAATTGTTAACTGTTTGGGAATTGCCGTTCACTACTTTTTCGCCTTGACTTTGTGTGCGGAAGCAATAGCATTAATTGCTGTAATCTGGCAGCAGTTTAATGGAAAGTTGCCCATTACCAACAGTCAGCAGCCCAATGTTTGGCAATTTCAAATCCTGTGGCGACTGTTAGCAGTAGCGCTGGGGACTGTAGCGGGCGGTTTAGTTTGGCTACCGATATTTTTGTCGAATAAATATGGTAGCGAGCTCACGAATTGGATTGTCGGTGGCGATCGCACATTTGTAGATTGGATCGCGCCGATTTTCCAAGCTGTGGCGGGATGGATCGCTGTGATATCGCTGCTTCCGGTGGAATCGTCAAATTTGGCTGTGGTGGTTGGATCTGCGATCGTAATGGTAATATTTTTGATTTGGGCGCTTCCCCTGCTGCTAAATGCTCTCAAAACTTCCTTAAAAACACCAGATACTCGTTTAGGTACTGTTATTTTTGGTGGATTTGCGGTAGGTGCAATTTTCCTATTTTTCAGCTTTGCATACATTTTAGGAATTGACCTAACTCGCGGCCCTCGATACAATTTCGTCTACTTTCCGGGGGTGATATTACTATTAGGAGCAACCTTAGCATTTATTTATGACACACCTACAACAAAAAATCGATTGTTTAACTTACCTGCTGTAGAATTTACTGGAAAAAAAGCAGTGCTAATAATTTTAGTAATGGGTTTTGTCAGCGGTATCACAGTCAATTCCAATCTCGGCTATCGCAAATATTACAAACCAGATTTGTTAGTTCCGATTATCCGCGAAGTGTCGCAAGTTCCCGTGTTAATTGCTACTACTCAAAAGACTCATGTAGAAATAGGAGAGTTGATGGGGATTGGGTGGGAATGGCAAAGAAGTTCGGCAACGGATTTTGTAACGGATGTAGCGGATGTTAGGAAGAAGGAAGAATTTAAAGCTTTTGAGTCTCCACAGTTTCTTTTAGTTAAGCAGAGAAGGGATGCGCCGGAAATTGTGGCGGGGATACTTGACAAGACACTCAGTCAATTGGAACGTCCGCTAGATTTGTGGTTGGTAAATTTTCGCGCACCTGTCAACTTAGCAGCACAAAAGTGTCAGCTTGAATCTCGGGAGTTGCCTGGCGTGGATGGGTATGAATATCAAGTTTATCATTGTTCTCGGTCATAGCTAAATACGGTTCATCTAGGATTTGTCGTTGCGAGGAACGAAGCAATCTCCGTATCTGTTTTTCACTCTCGTATTACCTCCATGACAGTTTTATCTGAATTGTATTCTATCATCGGTAAGGGGCAACCACGGGGGGATTGCCCCTACAAAGATGGGAACTAGACTGTCACTAAGAGTCAGAGGCAAAATATTTAATTAAGACGCTCATCACTTCACCAGAATTTTGAGTTGGGACAAGGGGACTCCAGTCAGAAACGCAGGCAAAATTATTGCAGTGCAAAGAATGAATGACACGGGAAACAATGGGACGAGAACTGATCAGAAAGATTTTCAATAGTTCTCGGTTAACTGAAGTTTGCAAGTTTGGTTCTTTAGCAGGTGGCCCAATGAGTTCGGTAGTTGGACTTTCGGCGCCAATCTCGAAAGCAAGTATTAATTCGGTATTGGGTAGCAGTTGCCGGATGACTTTCAAGGAAGATTCTGCTTCGCTGCGGCTGCGAAATTGTCCGACGGGTAAGCGCTGAAAGTTGGGCAGCAGTCGGTAAATAATCCAGGAATTCGTAGTTTCTGGGGTGTTCATGGCTGTATTGTAAATTGGGTATGTTTGCCCACAGGAAAGTGACAGAATTGCACGCGAGTGCGAGCGCGATAGAGGATCGAGCTACTGCAATAAATTTGCGTCCTAATTCATGATTTTTTATTGATACGCCGCAGAACGAGCGGAAACAATATCCTGTTGGCAATGACGTTATGTTACATCGAGATTTAACTTTGAGATTGAGTTTTTACATAATGTAATTTAATTAAGTAAAGGTTCAAAATAAGCGCTTAAAATAGGCGCTTAAAATAGGCGAATTAAAAGCAAAAATAATCATAAACAAACGTTAATCAATGCAAGAGGCTAACAATTCAGGTCAAAAATAATTCAAGTTTTCGCACCCATACACGGCACTGCCGGGATTTTTGCCGTTTGGTGGGGGTATCTTTTGATGAGTTGCCGGATTATCTCAGTCGGCGGGTAGATGAGGAGGAGTCATAGGAGTCGATCGGGCGATCGCGCTTTCGATTAAAATAAGTACGTTAGCCAAGCTTGCGGCAGAAATCGACCTTTTATTTACCGCTACCATTGATCAGACGATGAGACAGTAGAGAGAGAGCGCGATCGCTTTCCCTGAAACAGTAAGCTACAATCATAAAATCAGGCTAGAGATTGACGGTGAAGCCAAATTATATCCAGCAAAGTCAGAACATCTACAACCTTGCCGAGGCTGAGTATGAACGGTATTATTATGATGAGGATACAGGCGGGTTTATACTCATCCATCAAAACCATAATACCAATGATTCTGAGCGGTTTATCGCTGAAGTTTTGGCAAGACTTGGGCGGCGAGTGAAGTTATTGAGCGAGCAAGCTGCACCAGGCATCAGAACACCTGATGCTGAAATTGATGGAGAAATCTGGGAGTTTAAAGAACTGAGTCCAGAGGCAGTCAGTATCAAAAATACAGTTCAAAGGGGGGTAGCTGTAGCTAAAAAACGCGCTCGTAATGTAGCTTATCATATAAATACTGAGGCTGATATTGCAGATATCAATAAAGGAATTACCAGAGCGATGGTTTGGGATACGGAAAGGCTGTTGCAAAAAATCTCACTGATTTTTAATGATGGTAACGTTCAAGTTTTAACTAGGGAGGAATTAGACAATGGAGAATCTTTTCAATAGTTTCAAGGAAAGAATCGAGCTGGGCGTCAAAAATAATATTCCTGTTGAAGCTAGGTTGATTGTGCTTGGGGAACTTATTTATGCAGCGGAACGGAAAGATTTGACTCCGAAGCAAGCACGAGAATTAGAAGCTTTGCTGAGGTTGTCGGAGATTTTGAAAAATTATCAGGCTATTCGAGAACAAGCAATTTTTGGTGAGTTACTGGTTTGAATTGTGACAAGTATCGAGAGTAACTGCTCGGGCGATCGCGCTTTCGCTTAAAATAAGTACGTTAGCCAAGCTTGCGGCAGGAATCGAGCTTTGACTTCAGTACAAAATTCGCGACAGAGGTAGCCACTGAAACTTTGAGTAACTCTCAGTATGCTCAACTTTCTGATTGAATTAAATCGCCAGCAGGAGGATGTCGTTTTATAGCTTTGTCAGCGGCCCGAATATTAAGCACTCTCTCTCGATTTAAGACTAATACTGTAACTGTACCTCGTCCAATTGGAGTCAAACCAACTATTGATAATCCATCCGCAGACCAAATAAAATGTTCGTTCCAACTATCTTGTCTAGGGTTAAATAATGGTACTTCTACGTCTGACTGAGCATCTATCGCTGTAGTTTTATCAGATTTATTGCGGTTGCAGTGAAAGCAAGCTAGTGCCAAATTGTCAATATCGTTAGTCCCATTTTTAGTCAAGGGAATAATGTGTTCGATAGTAAACTCCACGTACTGCCATTGTTCGGAGGCATGACAATATTCGCACAGACAGTTTGCTCTCTGGCGAACTTGATTTTGAATATTTTCAGGGATTTGACGGCGAGGGGACATTTCTATAGAGTATGCTGAATCTGGTTGAGGAAAAGATTGCGGACAGTCCGATTGACAAAACTGAGGTAATCGTCGATTTCTTCGTAAATATTTAGTTCTTGTTCTTCATCAGGATTGAGGGGTAAAGTTTGTTGTTTGTCCAACAGTTCTGCTATTCGATTTTTGACTGTGGTGGAGGCTCTAAACATGGGTATGCCTTCCACTAATTCAATGCGGACAGCTCCTTCTATGGGTAGAGTATCGCGCAGGTTTTCCAATTGTGTCAGGATTAGCATAGTTGTGGATTTGATGGTTTCCCTCTTGATTATATCAATAATTCTCAAGGGTAAATCAAGCGATCGCACTTTTGCTTAAAATAAGTACGTTACCGAAGCTGATTAAGACGATGAAAGTGCAAGTTCTGTCTGTTCAACGTGCGACATAAGCAGTTAATCGAGAAACTCGTCAAAGGGCGATCGCAATTGTGGAGAAATTACCAGAAGCTATGCTGGATGAGGCAGTTAAGTTTCTGGAATCTTTGTCTGTTAAGGCTAATTTGGTTGAATAGCGATGTTTTTTTTCAGTACGGGCGATCGCTTTTTAGATGTTTTTTCACTCTTTCCTCACGCTATCAGGAATCCCCACCGCCGAAATACCCGATATCGCCTTTAAGTTTTGACACCGAATCAATTCGTTAAAATCCAAATTGCGCTGTTCTATCTGCGCCACAGACTCGATCGCCCCCAGTAGATGTCCCGCCGCCTCAGATTCACTGTAACCGCGCCTTCCCGCTACTCTAATCGCCGTTTCGTCGGCATCTAGCTCTACTTGCGAACTGCGGTTGTCGCGCCAAATTCGAGTCATCGCCAGTCCCGTCAACCCACCGGCGATCGCAATTCCGATCGCATCTCCCTGCAATAACTCTACAACAGTCCCGAGAATACCCGCCACAGCCGCACCTTGATAAATATCCGGTTTAAACCACTTGAAATTACCCAGAAAGCTTACAGTACGCAATAGCAGTAAATCCCGCTGCGGCTTAGATAGCAATCGCCATAGGTCAAAATTAATGTAAATCGGGCGAGATTGATTCCAAGGTAAAGGAAAATCGCACTCAATTACCGTCGATTGTTGAGGCTTATTAATAATTTTACAAGTCATGCGGCCGGAGGCGGGCATCACATCTAATAAACGGCGAATTTCGGGTTCGGGATTCATAGTTGAAGGAAGAAGGAAGAGGGAAGAAGGAAGAAGGAAGAGGGAAGTGGTGTGATAAATTTCGCTTATTACTTAGTCTAGATACCCCTAAATCCCCCTTAAAAAGGGGGACTTTGAGAAGAATCTTGTTCCCCCCTTGTTAAGGGGGGCTAGGGGGGATCTGGCCTCGGCGGTAAACAGCAGTCTCTGACTACTTTTGACCTTGATTTGATTCTAATAGCCATTGCCGTGTCCTTAACCCGTACCTCAATTAAGGGCTTTTCTTCGATTCAGATTTAGGAGATTCTTGACCTTTCGGAGCCACTTTTTCACCCTTCGGCGAAGGCTTCGGACGGGCAATTGCTGGAGCAACTGATGGCTTCGGACTTGCGGCGGGGGATGCTTCCGACTTCGGGGAAGCAGGGGCGCTGATCGGGGCAGCAGGGGCTGTCTTAACGCCTAAAATGCTGGAGTCTCCGGTGTCGAATAATCCGGCGATGCAGGCAATCATCATTGTAGCTAAGGTGCCTACAAATAAGGCTTTCCAACCGAGTTCGGAAATGTCTTTGCGGCGGGAAGGAATTAGGGCGATTGTGCCGCCGACAAATATGCCGACGGAGGCTAAGTGGGCGAAGCCGGAAAGGGCGTAACTGACAATTAATACTGTGCGATCGCTAATCAGTCCTTTTGCCGCCGCTTCTGCTAAACTTTGATAAGGTGGAATCGCCGTTTCTAACAGTCGCCGTCCGATGATGACTGATGCTATCCAAGAATCTTCCAAGGGCACTCCGGTTAACAAAGTTAGCGGGTAAAATAAGGCTCCTTGAATGTTTTGCAGGGTGATAAAACTAAAGATTGTACCAATTGGAGCCGGCAACACTGCTAGCCAGCCAAAGAATTGATTGATTAAGGAAACTAAGCCCAAGATTAAAATCAAAACAGCGGCGATGGCGACTGCCATTTTCACTCCGTCTAAGGCGCCAATAATCGCAGCATCCAAAGGGCTCACTCGTTCGATGGGTTCTCCACCAACTGTCTCTTGTTTACGGATCTCACCGTCATTTTCGCCAATTTCGTCGCCGATGAACTCGTGGCCTTGGGGCTTCGGATTTTCCTTGGGAATGCCGCCCATTGTTAGCGGTACGCCTGTTTCTGGAACTAAGATTTTGGAGAGGACAAAGCAAGCGGGAATGGCGATAATTGAGGCTGAAACTAAATGCCCTAAAATATTTGGAAAAACAGGCTTGAGAAAACTGACGTAAATTGCTAAGGTTGATGAAGCGGCAGTCCCAAAACAACAAGACAGGATTGCACAAAGTTCGGAACGAGTCATTTGCGGCAAATAAGGCTTGACGACAATTGCTGCTTCTATTCCTACGAAAATATTAGCCGCGCCGCTGAGTGCTTCCGCGCCGCTCAACCGCATTGTCATATAAAATATTTTGGCAAAAACTTCGGTGACAATTTGAATTACGCCGATGTTATAAAGCAATGCCATTAATCCAGAAAAAAAGACTACTGTCGGTAAAGCCCGAAAGGCGAAAATATATCCTAAATTAACTGGCGGGTCTTGACCGGGTATTGGTACAATGTTTCTGCCGAATACAAATCTCGCTCCGGCGTCAGCAGCGGTGAATACTCCATCGAGCAAGCTGGTAAACCACTCTAGGGCGATGCGAGTTGGAGGGAACAGGAATACTAAAAATCCTAAGACTAATTGTAGACCAATGCCCCAGATGATGACGCGCCAAGGTATATAGCGAACTTGGCGGTTTTCCGAGAAAATCCAGGCGATCGCACATAAGCCAAAGATGCCCAGAAATGAGATAAAGTTGTAAATAGACATGAGCCTAGTCCTTGAAATAGCTGAGAATGCCGATCGACGGCTGACACCACATCAGTTATACTATTCATCGGACGGCAAATGCCAAAAAAAATAACTGGCAGATGAATTACGTACTCAACAGTGTACTTATGTCATTGCGAGCGGGAGCGGATCTTTAGCAACTCTTGATTTGCCGTAATTACCAGCAGTTTAAATAGAAACACGCAACACATGGAAGCTTTTGATCCACATCCTCCCGAATGGACTGCGGCGGCGGTTCACGCTACTGAGTTTTGCTGTCCCAAGTGCGCTGCTAGCTGCACGGATGCTGATGAGGTCTGGATTAATCGCCGATCGCCAGTATACACCGAGTCCAACCGCCGCAAGTGGCAAGAATTTTACCGCTGTCAGTGTGGCGCTGTGTGGTGGGCCTGGAGTAGCGACAGGCCTCCTTCTGAACTTGTGCGTAGCGATGAGATATCGGATGAGGGTTCAGATGATGATTTTTAGAACGGTGAGTCGATTTTCGATTTTATCGGAAATTAGGTTGACTGTTGACTGTTGACTGTTGACTGTTTAGGGCGACCTCTACCTGGAAGTCCGAGGATTCGAGTAATGAATAGTCTTGTTTTAATTTCTCGCCTTTAAGGAAGAGGCTTTAAACCAATTCTTTCTGGTAAGATGCGCGATCAGGTGCACCCTATATTTACATCAAGGAGCGCGAGTTTTAAACTAATTCAGCACGTCAAGTATGCCCTTGACTACGCCTTCCATGACTCTTTCAACTAAGCTCAATTCATGTTCGCCGATCGACTCATTTAAGAGCATTGACTGAATTCGCTGTCTGTCATCGCGAGTCAGTTCGCCTGAGGCAAAGATCCGCTCAACTATTTGTTCGGTTAGAAATGGGAAAGTTTGAGTTTGCATGGGTCGTCTCTAAAAGCATCAATATTTTATTTTTAACTTGGTTAGAGGAGCTAGTTATTTTGTGGGTTGACTGCTATTTTATTCAATCACTGCTGCAATCATAGGACGAAAGCGGGCATTTTGTCAAGATACCCGCTACAGATAAATATCACCTCTGCACGGTAGTTTCGAGATGGTGGGAAGGCGTGCTTTCCAAGTGCGATCGACCAAAAGAGACAGATGCGCACCGGGGAGCAAATCCCCGGCCCCGAAAGCTCGATCGACCTTTTTAAGTTTAGTGGCACTTTTGCGGAACATTACAGCTCAAAAAAAATCTCAAGTAGCAGAGACTAGAATTGGCAATAGGGAATTAGCTTTTCTGACTTCCCTCAGACAAATGACAAATGACTAATGACCAATGACAAATGACAAATGACCAATGACAACTGACTAATGACTTATTTTTTTCGCTCTGCTCTAATTTTGACATTAGGTTTTTGGCTGCTACCGCTAGCAGTGCGATCGCAATCTGTCGTTCCGGCCAATGACGGCACGAATACTGTTGTCAATCAGGAGCAAAATCGCTTAAACATTAGTGGCGGACAAGTATCGGGGAACGGCGCAAATCTGTTTCACAGCTTCAGCCAATTTAATCTCAGCGAAGGTCAAATTGCGAATTTTCTAACTAATCCAAATATTCAAAATATCTTAGGGCGGATTTCTGGCGGCAATGTTTCCGTCATTAACGGTATAATTTCTGTCAGCGGCGGCAACTCTAATTTATTCTTAATGAATCCGGCGGGAATTGTCTTCGGTCAAAATGCTAGATTAAACGTGCCTGGTTCTTTTTTCGCTACCACTGCGACAGGTATCGGTTTCGGCGATGACTGGTTCAGTTATGCCGGAATTAATGATTATAAATCCTTGCTCGGAAATCCCAATCAATTTAATTTTAATAACTCACAAGCCGGGATAATTGTCAATGCCGGAAACTTGGCAGTTGGTAGCGGTCAAAATTTAACTTTGCTGGGCACAACCGTGATTAATACTGGCGAATTGTCAGCCCCGGCAGGTCAAATTACAGTGGCTGCTGTTCCCGGACAAAATGCAGTTCGCATCAGTCAAGTTGGGAACTTATTGAGTTTAGAAATTACTCCGTCTTTGCAGTCAGAAAAATCTGCGATCGCCCCTGTTGCTTTACCTCAGTTGCTGACGGGGCCGGGCATAGCTTCAGCCACAGGTTTAACTACCAACGAACAAGGACAATTGGTACTAATTGGCGGCCAAACCGTGCCAGTAAATGCCGCAAGTGCGATCGTCTCCGGTACTGTAAATGTATTTGCACCTTCTGGCACAACAGGCGGCACAGTCAATATTTTAGGGGGAAAAGTCGGACTCTTCGGCGCAAATATCAATGCTTCCGGGACAGACGGCGGAGGTACTGTGCGCGTCGGAGGCGGTTGGCGGGGGACGGAACCAGTGCCAAATGCCCAGGTAACTTATGTTAGTCCTGATTCTACGATCGCAGTAAACGCGATCGATCGCGGCAACGGCGGCACAGCAGTAATTTGGTCAGACAATACCACTGGCTTCTTCGGCAATATTACTGCTCGCGGCGGCACAGCAGGCGGTAACGGCGGCAGAGTCGAAGTTTCCGGCAAAAATGCTTTAACTTTCCAAGGAGAGGTCGATACCCGCGCGACTAACGGGGCGATCGGCACTTTGTGGATCGATCCGGCAAATATTACCATAGTCGGCGGTAACGGCGACACCAGCGCGCGATCGACCGCCGAAACACTCGCACCGGCAGCAGCAGCCACTGAAACATTTCTCTCAGAGGTGCAGTTGGAACAGATGGCGGCCGGCAGCAACCTGGTTCTAGAGACTCCGGGCGACATCACCCTCCAAGACTTGCCCGATCACAAACTCGGGCTGCAAGCGAGAACCGGAGACAGCGTAACATTTACCGCAGGCGGAGTGTTTGTTGTCAATGACGCCAACGATGTCATCGAGACTCAGGGCGGCAACATCAACATTTTTGCCAGCAGCATCTCTCTGGGCGGAGTCAATGCTAACGGCGGCAATATCGCTCTCACCGCTAACGGCATTGACTTCAGGGGCGGCAGCAATTCCGTCAGCAGCGCGGGGGCAACAATTCGCTTGCAACCCAAGGACGGCAGAGGAATTCGGGTCGGCGGTACTGGTGATATTTTAGGGATTTTGGACTTGACAGCAGAGGATTTAAGCTCCCTTGCCAGCGGTTTTGGCTCGATCGCGATCGGGCGTGCCAACACCAGCTCGATCGCGATCGTCGCACCGATTACCTTCAACAGCCCGCTGACACTTCAAGGCCGCTCGATCGCGATCGACAATCCCCTGAGAACAACCGGCAGCGCTAGCTTGACTCTCGACGCGCCCCAAAGTGCGATCGGTGCGAACATTGCCACATCCGGCGCAGATCTCACTTTCACCGGCAACCTGTCCCTGAATGCTGATGCAGCTTTGAGCACTCAAGCTAGCGGCAACATTCTGTTTTCCGGCAGCCTAAACGGAACTCGCGCCCTGAAACTTGACGCTCAGCGAGTGCGGTTCGGCGGTACAGTCGGTCAAACTGCACCGCTGGCGAGTTTGAGTGTCAACGGCCGCAGTACCGAGGTTTCGGGCAATATTGCCACATCTGGCGACATCGCTTTCAACAGTACCGTCACTGTCGATCGCAGCAGCACGATTTCGGCCAGTACCGGCAACATCGCTTTTGCCAGTACCCTCGACAGCAGCTTGGGCGGGGCAAATAATTTGACACTGCGCGCTGGTAGCAACATTACTTTTGGGGGCGCCGTCGGTCAAACTCAGAGCTTGGGCCAGCTCTCGGCTGACTCTGCTAGCATAACGGCGAATTCGAGATTTACCGCCCGCAGTTTGACCGTGAACGCGCGAGATTCTGTTACCCTTCGGGGGGATACGACGGCCGCTTTGGCAGCCAATATCAAGGCAGGAAACCTGCTCTTAGAGGGTAATTTAAGCACGGATGGCGGCAGTGTGAACCTGCAAGCAACTCGCGAGGTTCGGACTGGCAATATTACCTCCAGCGGCGGCAGCATTCGGGTGGAGGGGAATGCGGTTGCTGCGGGTGCGATCGACTCCTCCTCAGCAGCGGGAACAGGCGGCGCGATCGCACTCAAAAGCAATGCTGGGCCTTTAACTGCCGGATCTGTGAACGCTTCGGGGGCAGTTGGCGGCAATATTGCTCTGACTTCGCCAGCGGGAATTTCCGCTCTCGATCTCAACTCCAGCGGCACTCAGGGAAACGGCGGCGCAGTCTCCCTGAGTGCGACAGGCAACATTCTGTTGGGTTTTGTTAACGCTAGAGGCGGCACGGGCGGCACAGGCGGCAGCGTGGATGTGACAACCCTCGGTTTGTTCCGATCGAACAATGTTTTTACCGACGATCGATCGGGCAATAGTGCCAGTATTTCTACTGCTGGAGGTGCGGGGGCGGCGCCAATCGCCATTCGCCACTCCGGCGGTAGCGATCGACCTTTTGTAGTTGGCGGGGCGATCGACAACGGCACCCAAGGAAGCATTAATGCTGGCACTGGAAACGCCATTTTGCCCAGTTTTGCTTTTGGGCAAACTTACACCCAAGGAAATTTACCAAATCAGATTTCCCTAATTACACCAAGTGCGCCGCCTCCTCCTGTACCAATTCCCCAGCCAATTCCCGAACCAATTCCCGAACCAATTCCCGAACCAATTCCCGAACCAGTTCCCACACCCCCTATAGTGCCCGTAACTCCTCCTAGTGCGCTGTCATTTCCTGCATTTTTGCAAGTACAATTGCGGCAACCAAATCGGGACAAAAATTCCCAAATTAGCTCGGACAGTTTCGTTCCTTCTCGCAGACTAGATTCGGCAAGCTCTGGAGTTTTAGCATTTGAAAAAACCTTCAGTCGCGAGTACGAAAAATATCTAGATCTACCCCCAAGAACGCCGATCACTAATATGTCAGTGATTTACGAAACTCTGCGCCAAAACGAACAAGTTACTGGGGTAAAATCGGCAATCATTTATATGAATTGGGTCAGCGGTTCGGACGGAGCCGCTACCAAAGAAAATGGAGGAGTGCTGGTAGCAAGTCGGGATTTATCTAATCTATTGCCTGCGAGAAAAAACCTCGCCCCCCAGCCACCTCGCATCTTAGACAATTGGGCGGGGGAGAGGTTGGCACCAGCGAGTTCAGAAGTTTCCGATGTTCCGAACGGGGAGCATTTAGAATTAGTATTAGTCACAGCTAACGCTCAACCGATGCGCGTGTTAGTTCCGGCGACAACGCGCTGGCAGGTGCTACAATTGGCTGACGCGTTTCAAAGCGAAATCACTAATCCCAGAAGAAGAAGCAGCAGTAGTTATTTGGATTCTGCTCAAAAACTTTATCGGTGGTTAATTGCGCCAATGGCCGCAGAATTGGCAGCTTTAAAGATTGACAATTTAATTGTAATTCCGGCAGCAGGTTTGCGAAGTATGCCGTTTGCTGCGCTTCACGACGGCAAAGAATTTTTAATTGAAAAATACAGCATTAGCGTGATTCCGAGTCTGAGTTTGACTGATATCCGCTACGACAACATTGCTGACGATGAAGTTTTGGCGATGGGGGCGTCGGTATTTGAAGATAAAGCGCCATTACCTGCGGTACCGGTGGAGTTAGAGTCGATCGCGCCGCCGACGCACGGAAAATCATTTTTGAATCAAGATTTTACTCTCGCAAATTTGCAAGCTCAGCGGGCAAAACGTCCGTTTGGGATCATTCACTTAGCAACTCACAGCGAATTCCAGCCAGGGGAACCGAAAAATTCTTACATTCAGTTGTGGGATACTAAATTGCGCATCGATCAAATGCGGCAGTTGCGCTGGAATGAACCGCCTGTGAATTTGTTAGTTTTAAGCGCTTGCAGTACCGCTTTGGGCGATGAAGATGCGGAGTTGGGGTTTGCGGGTTTGGCGGTAGCTAGCGGTGCGCGATCGGCTTTGGCGAGTTTGTGGGAAGTCAGCGATGAGGGAACTTTGGGGCTGATGACGGAGTTTTACCGGCAGTTGCGAGCTCCTAGGGGCGAGGGGAATCTGAGGATTAAAGCCGAGGCTTTGCGGCGGGCGCAATTGCAGATGCTGCGGGGGCGGGTGCGGATTCAAGACGGGCTGCTGCGAGTCGAAGGGCTTTCTGTGACTCTAATTTTGCCTCCGGAAATTGCCGCGCGGGGCGATCGACTGCTTTCGCATCCTTATTATTGGGCCGCCTTCACCATGATTGGCAATCCTTGGTAATTAGTCATGACTCCTGACTAATGACTAATGACTAATGACTCCTGACTAATGCTGCAAATGCCGCCCAACCTCCTGATGACATAAGTACCAAAAATACAAAGCTAAATTCAGAAGAGCTAATAACTTAGTGCCATCTTCTAACATAGCGTGTATTCCTAGACTTGGGGAGTTGAAAATATCCTCCAATCGCGAGATAGCGAATAAAATAAATGCTGCGACTAATGGCAAGTAAGGAGTGGTTTTGATGTATCGCCAAAACTTAACTCCGTAAACGAAAACAGCACTCCCGTAACACAAATAAATTAATTTTGTAGATATTCCCAACCGAGAAAGAATCAAAGTCATCCGAAACCTGTCATCCAGGAAAAAGACTCCTAGCAGTAAAGCGCTAAAAAATAAGAATATTGCCGATCGACTGCGCGGCTCTTTTTGGCGCAGCACTCCGAAAGTAAATGCACAAATTGCGACTGGGATGCACCAGAGGACTTCGGAAACTCCGGTGAGAAGGCCTTCGTAAGGGAACCAGGAATTAAAAGGATCGCTAAACAAACGTTCCACTCCGTCTCCCTGGTTGTTGAGTTTTGCGTATAGGCTCAGCCCGCCTAAAATCAGGACAGTAAAAGTGTTGAAAACAGCTAAAAAGGGTACAGTAAAAAAGTGTTTTTTGAGAACTTCTAAAAAAGTTGAAAACAGGGGAATCTTATTGAATAAAGGCAGATGCTTCATAAAAATTTTCTCCAAACAATAGAGTTTATTACTTATTCACCCGCAGCCAAACCACAAATGTCGTGCCGCGATCGGTTGGATATAAATCAGCTTCTCCAGATGGCAGCCATTCAGGATTTATTGGGGAAAATACTTCGATTTCTCCTTGCATTTGGCGGACTAAATCGCGGGCTATAGCCAAACCCAATCCTGTGCCGGGAATTTCTGTCTGCGCTTTTTCTCCCCGGTAGTGCCGCTCAAATAAATGCTCTAAATCCTGGGGGGGAATTCCTGAACCGGTGTCGCTGACTGCAACTGCTGCAGCAGGCAACGGGCGGTGTGCTGCCTCGTAGTTTACTTTAATGTAAATTTGGCGGCCGGCAGGGGTATATTTCAAAGCATTGTCAATTAAATTGCTCAAAACTTCGCGCAAAGCTCGATCGTTCGCCCAGACTGGTGGCAAATCCGCGGGTATATCTGCTAGCAATGAAATATGCCTTTCCGATGCGATCGCAAGAGCGGAAATTAACAGCGGTTTTAAGACGAATCCTACACAACAGGATTCTTCCACATTATTCGCCGCAGGTGACAGCGACAGAGGAGAATGCCTAGTTAATTCCACATGGGAGGTTGCTGTTTCGGAAGTGCCAGATGGGAGTGTGAGATTTGCTTCGCCGGTGTCAACCGTGCGATCGAACTGGCCCAGCAATTCAGAGAGCCGATCGCTCTCTCGGACAATACTAAAAGCTACATTGCGATTTTTGTCTTCCGGTACCAGCCGCCGCGCTAACAATTTGCCAAAAGTTCGCAACGCTGTCAGCGGACTTTTAAACTGGTGCAGCAAATTGTGCATCGTGTCGTACACCTGAGCCTGGATTTGTCGAGAAGATCTCAATTCCTGCTGCATCCACTGGGAGCGCTGGTCTAAAATGCAAGCCAGGGCCAAGGTGCGAGCAATTTGTTGCATCTGAGCCTCCTCTCGATCGTTCCAAGCCCTGTCTTGGCGACCGCTGACCAGGAGTCCCATTACAGATCCTTCGTGTATCAGAGGCGTCACAATTTGCCTGCGCTGCTGCCACAGATTCTGCGGGCCTTGGCACTGATTGGAACTGCCATCAAAACCCGGAAGTGGTTCCGGTGCGATCGCCCCCACCGTTGATTCTTCCACAGTTCGATCCGGCGCCACCAGCCGCCGCGGCACCGGTGTCACTGTCGAGCTTGCAGCAGGTTCCAGCCTCAACTCTTGATTTTCTGCTGATTCGACTGAGGTTTCTGGGTAAACCGCGATCGGCACTAACTTAGCCTCGCTGCCTTCTACCAGCTCTTGTGTCAGGTATACCGCGCTGAATGTCGCTCCCAAACTCACGGCGATCGCCACCTGCGATCGGCAAAGCTTGACAAATTCTGAACTGGCTGGCATTAACATGAGCGCCACATTAAGATCTCTAACGGAATTCTAAGTAAATTACAATTGATCTGTCGCCGATTACAGGTTAGAGACTTGGAGATTTCAGGTGTCTTCCTGTGGTTGAAGGCAGCCGGAGTTCAATGCCTGCAGGAGCCCGACCAACAACAATTGCCCCAAACCCCCTCCCCAGGGCTTCCACAGCTTTCTCTTCTGGGCTTTTGTCCTCTCTCTTTCGGGTCACAATACCACAACCTCTGCAATTTTCTCGATCGGCACGAATATTAAGATTATGTCGATATATTAAAAACAGTTGAACTTTTGAGCTAGAAGGGATATACTGGCCTCGGATTTGGTAGCTATCATTACAACCTGTCTGCTCATACTGTCTGCTCACAGAGGAGGTAAAGAAATTGGCCAGGAGACGTAAACGCAAAAGTCGCCGCCGACAAGAAGGACGCAGAATTTTAGAGTGTGTGCCTCAATATAGCATCGAGAGCGGCGAAGATAAACCCGTAACAGCGGCTCGCAAGTTCATCCATGCCGAAGGCATTGCTCCCCCAGCTTTGCTGTTAGTCAAGCGTAACGAGCATACCACCGATAGATACTTCTGGGCTGAAAAAGGTTTATTTGGAGCCCAATACGTAGAAGAGAACCATTTCTTGTTTCCCAGCTTAAAGGTAATGCTGGAAGCAACCACAGAAAAAATTCCTGTGGTGTCTGTCAGTCGCGCCTAGAGCAAAATGTTTAGCTCAAAACATTGACAGCAATGTTTTTCTAACTCTTTTAACAAAAGCGCGATAGATCTCATTGTCTGGAGAGTGCCCACTGAAATTTATGCGAAAAGTCCTGATTAAACTAGGGTATAAGGAGCCATCGCAGCAGGATAGATCGCCTTACGGGGGCGATCGCCACAGGGGGCACTCTCACGATAATGGTTTTTTTTGACCCCGCGCAAAAACGGATACAAGCCTTCGACACTCATCGCGAGCTACCCAAAATTTCAGACAAAAATTCAAGCTCCCAGATTCATCTGTGGAATAAATCTCAAATTTCAAATCGAAAATGGAAAATCGACTGACTGTGCCGGTCGATCGAACTTTCGGGCCAACGAGAGAGCCACAAGCATTCATCGGTTTGTCTGCTCGAAGTCTAATCACGGCACCTATAGCGGTTCTCAAGCGTGGTGAGGATAGCCCAATGACCTGTTTGGCCTGTTTGCCCCATGCCCCATGCCCCATGCCCCATGCCCCATGCCCCATGCGCAATGCCCAATGCCGTTCGCGTACCTGATCTTTCTGACAAAGGCTATAGCATATCAAAAAACGTTCCGCACTCCTCTTTTAATCTTCTAGCGGTTTCAAATCTAAAGCTTGCTGCATAGCTTCTAGTTCATCGCGGTGAGCTCTGACAGTAACAAAGCTCTTGGTTGGGCTTCCCGAGTCAGCGACTGATTCGAGTTTGAGCGAGACTTGCTCCGAGCGTCCAGCTTTTTTCCAATAAAATATGCCCGCCAGTGGCGACAGCAGTACCAAAGCTAGGAAAATTTGACCTGAAGAAGGAACTAGCATTCCCAAAACCAGTCCCAAGCACAGAGTGCCACCTGCACTTAGCATGGTGAGAAAAATAGCTAAAAACCAACTAGGCCGCACAAAACCTTCAAAAGTGACTTTATAGTTGGGAGCATCGACGGCTACAACTCGGTAAGCCCTAGAAGCAAAATACTCTTGTAGCTGGGTTAACAGTGACTCTTGGGCGCTCTCGGAAGCCAGCTTGATTTGTTCGATTCGAGCTTTGACTGAGGCCTTGATGAAGAAAAACAAGCCTACAGCCATCAGCAGCGTGATCACAAACGTTGAAGAAAGAACAGTAGTATCCATCGGTAGAAATTTGTCTAACTGAAATTATCTACTCTTACTTTACATAGGGCTTGCTGAAAAACTCAGAAAACAGCATTTAGAAAGATGACTGAATTCCTGATCGCCTTAAACTAATAAATTTTATTTAAGTATTTTTAGAATTACATAATCTTTACTAATCTTTAAAGACCGAAAACATCAAAAAAGCTGTTTGTTCTGAAATAGACACAAAAAAGCCAAAAAGCCTGCCGCAGCAGGGCAGAAAGATTCATCACCAGAAAAGTTATGGCGATGGTTGTTTGAGCAATATTAGAAAGTTTAGCCATCACTCTACCAAGGCTGAATCTTCTTTTAGCTTCTCCAAATTTTCCCTCAATCGAGTTGCGAATTCTCTCGTCTGACGCTCGCCTGTTTCTTCGTTGACTTGCTGATATTTTTCGGAGGTCTTCCTAGAGGGGAACCACTCATAAAAATTAATACGGGATGCGGGAAACTCAGTGACTTCAGGGAGAGAGAGGGAAGCGGCTCGGGGGACTTCAGTCAAGAGTGTTCTTTCTTTCTTA
>JAYUGZ010000514.1:0-10032 GCA_043767465.1 Cyanobacteriota bacterium | reverse complement strand
GGCACGATCGCAGGTTTGTCAAATGACATCCGAAAACCAGTCAAACAGGCAATTTTGGCAGCCGAGTCGCGGGGAGTGAAAGTGGCTGTGGCTACGGGTAGGATGTATCAGTCTGCTTTGCGTTTTCACTCGGACATCGGCTCAACTTTGCCGCTAATTTGCTATCAGGGCGCGTGGATTCAAGATCCGGCGACTCAAAAGCGGCTGCGACACTTACCGCTGTCCAAACAAAGGGCTTTGGAACTATTAGAGCATTTTGAAGCACCGGAATTGCGATCGCTCCTGTCGATTCATTTCTACATTGAAGATAAACTTTACGTGCCGGAAATTACCGCAGCTACGCGAATTTATGCGGAAAGATCGGGTATTGAACCAATTGTGATTAAAGATTTGCGGCGAGATATTCCGGGGGAACCGACAAAAGTCTTGGCTTTATGCAAAAATCCGGGGGTACTTGACGGGTTGCTCGTCAGTATGCGGGAGCGCTACACGCCTGCGGAGCTTTATTTGACTCGATCCGTTGCTACTTTTTTTGAGGCTGCGAATCCTGTGGCGAATAAGGGAAGTGCGGTGCAGTATTTGGCGGAGGAACTTTTGGGTTTGCAGGCGGCGAATGTGATGGCGATCGGCGACAATTTTAATGATGTGGAAATGATTGCCTACGCGGGTGTAGGCGTGGCGATGGGCAATGCTCCTGAGGCGGTGAAGGCTGGTGCTAATTGGGTGGCGCCGGATGTGGAGGAAGATGGGGTGGCGGTGGCGATCGAACAATTTGTTTTGGGCGATCGCCGATAATTGTAGCACAAATAACCCAGGGGCGAGTTCACAATAATCATCCCAGAAACCGGGTTTCTTCCGAGAGCTCTGGTACTCACACCAAATTATCGCAGAAACCCGGTTTCTCGCCACCGGGCGACAGAAATTAGAGCGCACAATAATCATCCCAGAAACCGGGTTTCTTCCCTTATTTCTCGTACTTTACACAAATCTTCATAGAAACCCGGTTTCTCGCCACCGGGCGAATCCCAGAAACCGGGTTTCTTCCCTTATTTCTCGTACTCAACCCAAATTTTCATAGAAACCCGGTTTCTCGCCGCCCAGCAAGAATTTCCCTAAAAAAGTCATACTCAAAAACGATTGATGTATAATTAAGTTAAGAGTTGGGATCTAAACAAATGCAGCTAGAAGATTATTTTGAATTTCTCGATCCCGATGATATCCGCATCAAAGGACATCGGATTGGTATCGATGATGTGATTAAATATTACTTGAGCGGGTATTCGCCAGAGCAAATTCTGGAAGAATTACCAAGTCTGAACTTTGAGAAAATTTACGCTAGTCTCACCTACTATCTGCACAATCGCAGACAGATGGATGCTTATATGTTGCGCTTGGCCCGGTGGCGGGAAGAACGTTATCAGGAATGGTTGGCTAAAGAACCTTCTGATGTAGTAAAACGTCTGAGAGTAATTAAAGCACAACGAGAACAGGAGTTACTAAAAATTCAGTGAAAACTCGTTTCTTAATAGATGAAAATTTGCCTAATAAACTTAAGAGTGCTGTTTTACGCCTGCAACCGGAAATAGATATTTTGCGGGTGGGTGATGTTGGTGCGCCACCATTAGGAACTTTAGATCCAGATATTCTCACGTATTTGGTATCGTCGCAGCGACTATTGGTGACGGATAATCGCAAAAGTATTCCGGGACATTTGGCAGACTACAGGGCGGCAGGAGGAGGACAAATGTGGGGACTTTTTTGGGTGCGTCCGAGTGCAAGTTTAGGGAGATGGGCTGAGGAAATTGTGATGGTTTGGGAGACTTCTGAGGCTGAAGAATGGATCGATAAGTTGGATTGGATTCCATTGTAAAAAAGGTCGGAAAAGTGCGATCGCACGGTATCTCTGCTTTACCTCGAAGGCTAGATCCCCCTAAATCCCCCGAAAGCAAGGGGGACTTTGAATCAGACTTTTATCCCCTCGTTAAGAAGCGGGAATTTGCATTTAACTCTTGTCCCCCCCTTCTTAAGGGGGGCGCCAGGGAGATCGAGACTTTGCCACAAAACAAATGAGTTCAATCTATCATAAATCTATCTCGCACCAAAATCTCAGAAACCGGGTTTCTTCCGAAATTTCTCGTACTTAGCGGAAAATCTCATATAAACCCGGTTTCTCGCCACGCAGCGAATGAAATTAGATCGCAAATCTCCGATAATTCACCGCAATCACCCGCGCCCAAAATCCCCGCGCTACACCACAAGTCCGCCGGGGGTTGAAAACCCCCGTCTCATAGCGAAAGTCCTCTCAAAGAGGACTGAAGAACAATTTTTCAAACAAGCATTGCAATATCTCCCCAGTCGGTTTCAACCGACTTTGGCTATGAGACGGGGATTTAAATCCCCGGCGGACTTCGCGACAAACGAATCGCCCGCAAGAATTGCCGACAAACGAATCGCCCGCAAGAATTGCCGACAAACAGATGGCAATGACAAACGCCCAAACACATGAGTTCAATCTATAATAAATCTATCGCAATTTAATTCTGCCTTCACCCTTCAACCTTCCCCTAACTCCCCCATCAACTCTGAACCCCAACCAGCCTATCTCAACCTGATTAATCAACTGCTAAGTTGTCCCACCGGCGAAGAAGCCGAGATATTGAAAAGTCACCCGGATTTGCTGGATGATGGCTTGGTGGCGGCAATGCTAGAAGAGGCAGATAATCTTAGGAAAAAAGGAGAACTAAATAACGCTAACAAGTTGAAAAATTGGGTAAGGATATTTCTTAAGGCGGATGGCGACTTCTTAGCGGTAATTGCACTGGAAGCGGAAGCAGACAGACTGTTAAAACAAAGGAGTCAGCAGTTTGAAATCAGTCAATATGGAAAAGCTTTGCAGTCTTGGGAACAGGCATTAACTATCTATCGGAAAATCGGAGATCGCCCAGGAGAAGCTAATTCCCTCCACAATTTTGGCAATGCTTACCTTTTCTTAGGGCAATACAAGCGAGCGCTCAAGTTTTACAAGCAGTCTTTAGAGATTTTTCGGGAAATTGAAGCTCGTCAAGGATAAATTTCTTCCCTCCGCAGCTTGGGCAATGCTTACCACTCCCTAGGGCAATACAAGCGAGCGCTCAACCTTTACGAACAGTCTTTAGAGATTTCACGGGAAATTGAATATCGCGAAGGAGAAGGTGCTTCCCTCAACAGTTTTGGCATTGCTTACCTTTCCTTAGGGCAATACAAGCGGGCGATCGAGTTTTACGAACAGTCTTTAGAAATTGCACGGGAAATTAAATATCGCCAAGCAGAATGTTGTTCCTTCAACAGTTTGGGCTTAGCTTACCAATCCCTAGGGCAATACAAGCAGGCGATCGAGTTTTACAAACAGTCTTTAGAGATTGCACGGGAAATTAAATATCGCCAAGCAGAAGCTACTTCTCTCAGCAATTTGGGCATTACTTACTATCAAATTAGCACTGGGCTTAGAACGCATTTTACTAAAATGCTTCCAAATTTTCTAATTTTTTTGTTTGAAAATTCTTTATTTATATTTTGGAAATTTTATTTATTACGACAAGCAGAAGCAACACTCCGCGCCTCACTAGAAATTCATGAGGCTCTACGATTTGAATTAGTCAATAATGACCACCAAATATCAATCTTTGAAATCGAAGTAGTTGCCTATCGCAACCTGCAAAAAGTCCTAGTTGCCCAAACTAAATATGACGAAGCCTTGGAAATTGCAGAAATGGGGCGTACTCGTGCATTTGTGCAATTATTGAAGCAAAACCTATTAACAAATGACTTAGCAACCAACGAAGTCACAAATACATTATCAATTGCCAGAATCCAACAAATCGCCCAACAGAAAAACTCCACAATCATTGAATATTCGATTATCGATTCAGACAACATTTATATCTGGGTAATCCAACCAAACGGCAACATCACCCATCGCGCCGCCAACCTCGAACTCCTCACCCAACAAAACCAATCCCTCAAACAAATCATCCTCAAAACCCGCGTCTCCATCGGCGTCGATGAAACCGATGATGAAGGCAACAAAATCAAGATAGAATCCAAGTATAATCGAGACGAAACAGGTAACGATTTTTTGCGGAATAAATTACTCGATACATACGGCTATCCATTAGGTAAATCACTCCATAAAATCATAAAAAAACTGATTTTGGACTTGCTGCCAATCGAAAGCATCCCTGATTTGCTATCAGATGAAACCGATGACAAAAACAAAACAATTCACCTAGAATCCGAGTACAGGCGAGACATCGAAGGTGGCTATCCCCTACTAAAATTACTCCATCAAATCCTGATCGAACCCATAGCCGATTTACTCCCAACTGACCCCGATTACCCCATCATCTTCATCCCCCACTACGAACTATTTTTAGTCCCCTTCACCGCCCTGCAATCCGCCAATAACCGCTACCTAATCGAAGACCATACCATTCTCACCGCGCCATCCATCCAAGTATTAGAACAAACCAGCCAACACCAAGAAAACATCAAAGGATTGAGACAAGCCGCCCTAATAGTCGGCGATCCAACTATCGCCGCCAAATTCCAAGAAAACCCCTACGATCTCTCACAACTCCCCAGGGCAAAAGAAGCTGCCGAAGCCATCGCCACCATTTTACAAACCACAGCAATTAGCGGAGAAAATGCCACCAAAGCCGCCATATTAGACCAAATGCTCAACACCCGCATCGTCCATTTGTCCGCCCACGGACTACTCGACGATTTCCAAGGTTCTGGCATTCCCGGCACGATTATTTTAGCTGCTTCAGGAGACGACGACGGCGCGCTGAATGCCGCTGAAATCCTCAAATTAAAACTCAATTCCGAACTCGTAGTATTAAGCGCTTGCAGCACCGGCCGCGGTACAATCACGGGAGATGGAGTCAACGGACTATCGCGCTGCTTCATCCTCGCCGGAGTACCGAGTATCATCGTCTCGCTGTGGAATATGGGAGCAATTTCAGCTAAATTACTGATGACTGAATTCTACCAAAATTTAGCACGAGGCGATAACAGAGCGGCGGCGTTGCGGTATGCTATGCTAACCACAAAGAAACGATTTACCAGTCCGATCGCCTGGGCTGCATTTACATTAATCGGCGAGACTGCAAGTTTACCATTAGAGACTCAACAAATTGATTTAAGGAGGCTAAAAATGTCACTACCCGATGATATTAAACCTGAAGAAATTGTCGCAGGTTTGAGCAAGTTATTGAAAATATCTGACCCGGAGTTATTTGTAGAACACTTATCCGCCCTGGAAGTTGGTTCTACAGATAATGTGAATATCGTAGCACAAAAAATCCGGGATTGGTGCGAAACCAGACCGGAAATAGAAGAGAATTTAGAGAATGAAATCTATCAACAGGGTGCGCGTGGCACTTCTTCCTATACCTCGGAAGAAACCGTGAACGATTTCGGGGAAACCTTGGAAAATCAGACTAGATTGCGTTTGTCTTTGCAATCTGTTCCGGTGGTTAAACCAGATGATTCTGGGACGAAATCGACATAAAAACCTGCATTTATCATTGCGATCAAAATCTCTATTGTCATTGCGAGCGTCCGCGCGAAGCAATCGCAGAATCCTTGATAATTGCGAGCAAAACCTCTTTTGTTATTGTTTCCTATGGGTGATAGTCTAAGCCTCTGCGATTGCTTCGCTAAGAGCTCGCAATGACAGCATGATTCGCAGAAACCCGGTTTCTCGTCACCCAACGATAAAATTAGAGCGCACCCAAATCTCAGAAACCGGGTTTCTTCCTATATCTTTCGTACTCAGCCCAGATTGTCGCAGAAACCCGGTTTCTCGCCACTCACCAAAATCTCAGAAACCGGGTTTCTTCCGATATCTCTCGTACTCAACCGAAATATTCATAGAAACCCGGTTTCTCGCCACCCAGCGATAGAATTTGATTATGAACGAACCACCGCAAATTAGAAATCCCAGCATCACTCTCTATCCTTTCCACCTGCGAAATGATGGAGACGAAGGCTACCAACAACCAGCCAAAAATGCCGAACACATCTGGCAAAACCTAGTCGATAATGTCGGCGAAAAGTTCGATTTTCCCGAACTCAAATCTCTGAAAGACAATCTCATCTGCTACAAAGATGGCAAGTATGACGCAGCGGGCGAAAATGCGAATCTGAGCTATCAAAAAATAATTAAAGATGGCAAAAGCTTAAACTTTCAGCCACTTACTCAACCAGATTGTCCTAAACTCTACGGCTCAATTGAGCCGATGCGAATTCACGATACCTACGCGGCAGACTTGACTTTTTATTATGATAATGCTACGATTTCAGTAGATAATTTAAGGCAATTAAATCCCCAAGGTTGTCTGCTGCCGAATCAAATTCAAGCATCGATCGGACAGACTTTATTGTTGTATGCAGAGCCTGTTGTGTATGGTGGTTATCGCGCCCTGGCGGATAAATGCGTGCGCGCTTTTCTCGGAGAAGGCATCGAACCCGAATTAAAAATTACTGCGGCTGGAAGGTTGTTTGGCCATCCGATTTTTGAATATGATAATCCTGCCCAAAAGTCTCATATCTTAGTGTGGCTGCAACAAAATCCTGAAACTTCGGATCGGATAACAACAGACTTTAACCATTATTTGATAAATTTACTGTTTGCTCGCAGTAAAGTCTTGTTTGTGTACAATCAAGCTAGGGAAAGTTATCGCCTCGGACAACAAATAGCCAACAAATTAGAAAAATTACTGCCGGAATTTACTAAAATAGAATATGAACCAAATCGAGAAGATAAACTCACGCAGTTAAAGAGTTTGTTGGCTGCAATCAACAGTCTAGTATTTGATTATGCTCAGGAATTGCGGTATTTGCAAGAATTTAGCACTACGATTGACATTAATGCTGACATTTATGGGAAAGCTTATGCTAAAATCAAAGCATTGTCTATTGAAGGTGACAATCTGGAGTTTTTGCGGAAGTTTCGGATTTTGTCCGATCGCAAATATCAAAGTCAAATCCAAAAATACTTAAGCTACCTGATGGCGAATCAAGCTTTTTTCCAGCAAACAATCTCGACTATTCGCGGGATGGTGGAAATCGAACAGGTGGAGTTGAGCCGGGAACAGGCAGAAAGAGAACATCAGCGCGATCGCCAACAAATACAACTATACCAGCAAAAGGAACAAGAGCAGAAAGATCGCGATATAGCTCAAATCACACAGGACAAGGAAAACGAAGATAAAGAGAGAAAGCGCGATCGCCAACTTGAGAATATCATATTTTTTGTCGGAACTGCGATCGGCGGTGGACAAATCTTTTCAGCCGCCTATCCCCTAATCAAGGATACACCCATTAAATGGCAACCCAATTTTTACCTCCCGCTTCATCCCTTCACCGCGACGATTATCTGGAGTTTGCTTTTCGGTTTAGCCTTCGGCTTGTTGATATTAGGTATCCTGCTGCTGCTAAGAAAAATATTGCACAGGTAGGAGCGAGTTTGACCAGCAACATTTATCGGCACCCAGCAAATCAATAAACATCATCCCGCACCACAAATGACTCTCTTAAGGAAACATTAGAGTAACCGGCTAAGGATTTATTAAATATTTGAAACTAGGTATGAGGTTTAAATATTTTAATATTTTGAATTCTTCAATCTAAAATCCCAAATATCAAATCTCAAATTACTAGGTTAGCAATCTAGATTTTGCTGTAATTGCTCCCACACACCACAAAATAGCATTGACAATCTCTGAACGCTGGATGTCCTCTTCAGCTAAAAAACTCGCAAACTCTTCCTGAATATTCAGGTAATCTGCAAAAGCATAAAGCACGCGCTTGTACTCTGTAGGCATCGGTGTTAATGTGACTTTAACTAAATTTAACAGGGCGTTCAAACAGTTAAGCATAATCCCTGATTCGTCAATATCTTCTGCATCGAGCAAGTACAGCGTTTCTGCAATGTCGCAAATAGAGTCTATTTGTGTTGGCGGCTTTCCCAGTTCGCTGATATTGATATCGCACAATTGGAGAGCGTTAATCGCTAGTTCTGGACGGGTAAAAAATACAAGTTGACCGCCGGCGACTAAAGGCGGTTCTTGTTCTCCATAGACAATTAGAGTGTATAGATTGGGTGTTTCGGTTTCGGGGTCGATGCGGAAACCGAACAGCCACAGCAATTTTTCTTGATTTGGGTTCGCTGTTTGCAGGGTTGTTGCGATTTTTTTGAGTTGTGACATAATTTTTAAATCCCGCTAAAATTTCTGCTATTAAACCTAGTTTATAGGCAAAATATGGGTGTTGTTGATAAATCTACAAATAAACTGGGTTTAAGCAGCAATAGTCCGCAAGTTTTGTCTACAATTTTTGCTGAACAATAGCGCAGCATTCAGCAACGGTTGCTCTTTTTTCCATGGCTGCAACTAAAGCTTCATAAGCTGATTTGTGGGTTTCGAGCAGGTTTTTTGCCCGCAGCGAACCCCAGTTTTGTTTGAGTTGAATTTCGGAACTGGGACGGCGCAGTTGTGTTAAAATTGCGCTGATTTTGGTGCGATCTTCTGCTCCTCCTATGGCGCTGCCGTAAACAATTTTTTCGGCGACTATTCCTGCCATCCACACGGTGCAGTATTGGTCTAAAAGTTGGACAGAAAGAGTGCCGTTTTGCAGTTGAGATGCTAATTGTTCGTCTTCAAATCGGACGCCGCCTTGGGCTGTTTGACCTTGTTTAAATGCTTCCCAAGCGTTGAGGGCGTAGCTGGTTACGGGAATTCCCAACAGGTGGGCGACGAGGAAGTGTCCGGCTTCGTGGTGGAGGATGCGATCGCGCTTTTGCTTAGAACTTCCGCCCAGCAAATCTACTAAAATTGTACCGCCTTGACCTTGCCACTGGAAACTGTCCAGGGTGGCTAGCCCCAACAGGCAAAAAGTGGCGATCGCAGGTACGGCCTCTGGTATGTTGAATAAGGGGCCCAATATTACCGAAACAACGATCGCGAAAATAGAAATAGCGATAATATTCAAAGAAGTGTCTTTCATAATTGGGAATTGGTTATTTGTTATTGGTTATTTGTTATTGGTTATTTGTTATTGGTTATTTGTGATTAGACCAACAACTAGCAACTAACAACTGACTACGGACTAATGTTTAGTTTGGTAGTGTATATCGCACATTTGACCAAAATCTACACAAGCCAGATCGCGCGGGCCCTCGCGCACCGGCCCGGACTTCAGACAAAAACACCATCTTCCAGTTTGACTGAAAATTGCCGATCGCCCTACGCCAATCTGAAAAAGATCTTAAAATAAATTAAAGTCAAGTAAAAGTGTTAGTGGAATCCTTCATGTCAGTTTTGGCAGCGATCGCAGTTTTAGGTATCTTGATTGTCGTTCACGAACTCGGCCACTTCCTGGCGGCGAGACTGCAACACATTCACGTCAACCGCTTCTCCATCGGTTTCGGCCCCGTCCTCTGGAAGTACCAAGGCCCGGAAACCGAATACGCCCTCCGCGCCTTTCCCCTGGGAGGTTTCGTGGGTTTCCCGGATGATGATCCAGACAGCGCTATTCCCCCCAATGACCCGAATTTGCTGCGAAATCGCCCCGTACTCGATCGGGCGATCGTGATTAGTGCAGGGGTAATTGCCAACTTAATTTTTGCTTACTTCCTGCTGGTAGTGCAATTGACCACCGTCGGCGCCGCATCCCTGAATTACCTCCCGGGAGTTAAAGTCCCGGAAGTCGCCGCAGAAGTCAGTTCGGCCGCCAAACAAGCCGGAATTCGATCGGGCGACATTGTTCTGTCCGTTGATGGCAAGGAATTGGGCGCTTCCGGCGAAGCAATCAAATCTTTAGTCGCAGCAATCCAAAATAATCCCAACAAAGCGCTGGCGTTGGAAATTCAGCGTGCAGAACAAAAATTTGTGGTGACAGTCACTCCCGAATTGTCACCTGACGGTAAAGGTAAGATTGGCGTGCAGCTAACTTCTAACGGTACTGTCGTGCGACAGCGGGCGGGAATTG